>NZ_CALPDC010000008.1:0-80338 GCF_943193165.1 Weizmannia agrestimuris | reverse complement strand
CAATTATCTGGAGGCTTAGTTCAGTATTGCCATTTTTACGACATAGAGCCAACAAAATTTCCAATTCACTTGTTTTTAACCCTTGACATCACACCGTAGGACTTTTTCATGATCTTAAGTAAAAACATATATACCCTGTTTATAGTTTTTTATCTCCATTTTTAAAATTATTTTTTTGACGAGATCATGAAAGCGGCCGTCCTATCATTTTTGAAAAGAAACTGACTTGTTGGCGTACATTTCCGGCCAAAAACGGCTCATTTTTAAAGCAAGCGCAAAACAATCAAAATAAGCGCATTATGCAAATGCGCTTTCTCATAACCTTCATTTCTCCATCTTGTCGAAATATCGTTGGCCCTTGCCCTCGTTTTCGCCGCTTGGCTGGCCATAATGTGAGTTAGAAGCACCTATAAGAGGTTATTTTTTAAATTCCAGAGGAGAAAAAGGACGAACTTTTCCAAAAGAAAAATCATGATTTTTTTGTCGGCTGCTTTGGTTCTCATTTCGCAGGCTGGATTTATGTTGGCGTTTACAAATCATAGTGATATTAAAATGCAAATATCCCCCTCCCTGATCAATGACAAAACTAGAAAGGATTACCGGCGATAAACAACTTACAGCTTTATTAAGAATCATCCTAAGAGCGCAAAACTAAAAAATTTGTCTGATATGCAAGGAATCAGACCTTACCGAGCGGAATATTACGCGGGAGAAATAGATCACAAAAATGTTGACCTCTGTTGCATATGACATTTAGAATCCGGCTTTCAAGCCTATAAACGCCAGGAATCCTGCCCGACCCGCCATTTTCACATGAAAACCCGGTAAAAAATCACTGGGTCCGTTATGCAATTAACTTAGTTCAGCCGCGATCGCCCGGCCGTCCTGCCTGTAAAAAGGCAGCCGCCCAGAAAGGTTCCTTCAAGAGCCCTGTAGCCATGGACGCCGCCACCGCCAAACCCGGAAACCTCCCCCGCTGCATACAAACCGGGTATGGCACGGCCTGCGGAATCTAAAACGTTTCCAGATAAATCGGTTTGCAGGCCGCCTAATGTTTTTCTGCTTAGAAGATGAAGGCGCACGGCAATGAGCGGACCATTTTTCGGATCGAGTATTTTATGCGGCGGGGCAACACGAATCCATCTATCCCCCAAATAATTTCGATGGCCCCGGATTGCCGTCACCTGCAAATCTTTTGTAAATTTATGATCTATTTCCCGATCCCGCGCCTTTATTTGGTCTTCAATTTCTTTAAAGTGTAATCGATTTTCACCAGTCAATCGGTTCATTCCATTTACAAGGTCTTCTAGATTATGGGCAATGATAAAATCTTCTCCTTTATCCATGAAGGACTGGACGGGTTCAGGCGCACCAGGCAAAGCTCTGCCCAGCACTTTCCGGATACTTTTGCCGGTAAGATCCGGATTTTGCTCCGATCCTGACAGGGCAAACTCTTTTTCTATGATTTTTTGCGTTAAAATAAACCACGAATAGTCATAACCGGTTTTTTGAATGGCTTCCAGTGTGCTGAGCGTATCAAATCCCGGCAAATTAGGGACAGGAAAGCGTTTACCTTCCGCATCAAGCCAAATGGAGGATGGCCCGGGTAAAATACGGATGCCATGGTTGGACCAAATCGGGTTCCAATTTTTTATGCCTTCCGTATAGTGCCACATCCGATCCCGATTCACAATCCGCCCGCCCGCTTCTTCCGTAATACCAAGCATTCTGCCGTCCACATGCGCAGGAACGCCCGATAACATATGAGCAGGCGGCGTTCCGAGCCGCTTCGGCCAATTTTTGCGAACGAAATCAAGGTTCCCGCCAATGCCACCGCTCGCCACTAATACAGCTTCGGCCTGGTATTCGAAATCGCCAATAACCTCTCTTTCCGTATCCTCTCCCCGCTCCTTTGTGCTGGGAATCAAAACAGAACCGGCTACCCCTCTAACAGTGCCATTTTCTTTTAAAAGGTGATCGACCCGATGGCGGGGCAAATATTGAACCAAACCGGCTTTCATATATTCCCGGACTTTTTTCTCAAAAGGTGCCACCAGTGCCGGTCCGGTTCCCCACACAATGTGAAAGCGGGGAACAGAATTGCCGTGTCCAGTGGCTAAATGTCCGCCCCGTTCAGCCCAACCGACAACCGGGAAAAATCGCACGCCCATTTTGTGCAGCCACGATCTTTTTTCGCCGGCCGCAAAATCGATGTAAGCTTCGGCCCATTTTTTTCCCCAATAATCTTCATCGTCCTCCCGGTCAAATCCGGCAGTGCCAATCCAGTCTTGCCACGCCAGTTCCCTGGAATCTTTTATCCCAAGCCGCCTTTGCTCCGGAGAATTTACTAAAAATAACCCGCCAAACGACCACCACGCTTGGCCGCCGATACTGGTTTCCGGCTCTTGGTCTAAAAGCAGCACTTTTTTCCCACCCTCTGCCATCTCTGCGGTTGCAACCAAGCCGGCCAGCCCCGCTCCGACGACAATGACATCGAAATTCATAATAGAGACCTCCCGTTTTCACAAAGCATGGTGATGTCTATGATTGAAAATATCCTATGCGATGATTTCATCGATGCGATTTTCCTCTACAGCCGGCTTCTCCCGGACAGCATAGCATTGTAAACGATATAAAATGAACGAATGAGCAGCTCTGTTGCCTGCTGTAAAAAATCATCGTGCAAATGGGTGGTGCCCGGGCTCGATGTAAAAACTAAAATTCAACTTATAACATTCGACACGAAACTATAATTTCCTTTTTATAAAGATAGAAAAAACAGGCGATCAGAAAAACGCTCGATGAGGAATAAAAGGGGACTTGAGCTGTGAACCTTCATTTTTTTCGGATGAATCCGTAACTTGCCCAAAAAACTTGCCGCAAAATGCGGAGATCGGCAGCAAACAGCCACCGCTTTTTTGGTTTTATTCCCCATCATTTTCCCAATATGTATGTCCGCAGAGCATGGGCAACGCCGTTTTTGTTATGGGTCTTTGTGACATAGGTGCTCCGCGCTTTCACTTGTTCTTCAGCGTTTCCCATCGCAATACTTATACCGGCTACTTCAAACATGGACAGATCGTTAAAATTGTCACCAATTGCGACCGTATTTTCCAACGGGATGTTCAAATGGCGGGCCATAAACTGAAGGGCATGGCCTTTGCTAACTTCTGCATGGGCAATTTCCAACTTCGTGCGCCCCGATGTGGTCATGGAAAGATCTTGTCTTCCGCTTAGCCAGCTGCGGAGTTGCTTTAACCGTTCAGGATGAAAGGACAGTACAAAAATTTTGTAAACCTCCAAATGCGGCAAATCCAACTCAGCATAATGGTGGAAATAATGAATCCCGTACTGCCGCATCTGGAGCTCAATTTGGCCGGCAGCCCACTCCAAAGAAAAGGTTTCATCTTTTTCGTGCAAGGAATGCATTTCCGATTCAAGGCGCTTTCTCCCTTTTTCCAGCAAATACACGCCCTGGTTAGTATATAACTCGTAATAGTATCCTTGCGCTTCCAGTTCCGGAAGCAAGTCGTCCAGTACTTTATCCGGCATCACAAGCTTTAAAATGCATTGATCCGAATCGTAAATGACGGCACCATTTCCCGTTATCACCGGGCAATCAAGGCCTGCTTTTTTCAGAATATGCCGCGTATCATGAAGCGAACGCCCTGAACAGGCGACAACGATATTCCCCTGCTCTTGTACTTCCCGAATCGCTCCGGCATTTTCTTCGCTAATTGTTCCGTCATCAGATAATAATGTCCCGTCAAAATCAATCGCGATCAATTTCATTTTGCGCTCTCCTTCCTGTTGTTCCCGGATGTTCTTTTTCGAGAGGCAATATTATTCGCCTCTATATATCCCCGCCCCTGTTTGTTTCCTCTATTCCCGATGGTGTCTGTAGCCGTTTCTGCACTTGGTCGCTCAGCAGCTTATACAATGTCGCGGCAACCGGCACACCGAAAAGCATACCAACAACGCCGCCAAGGCCGCCCCCGATGATGACCGCCGCCAAGACCCATAAACCCGGCAACCCGATCGACGAACCGACTACCCGCGGATAGATGATGTTGCCTTCCACTTGCTGCAGCACAACAATGAAAATCAAAAAGAATACTGCCTGCATCGGATCTACTGTTAAAATCATAAAGGCACCGAAAGCCGCACCCAAATAGGCACCGACCACCGGGATCAGAGCCGTTGCACTAATGAAAGCACCGACCATTGCAGCGTACGGAAACTGGAAAAGAAACATGCCAAGCGTACATAGACTTCCTAAAATGACCGCCTCCACACATTGCCCGACAATAAAGCTCGAAAAAGTCCGGTTTGCCACTCCGAGCACGTAGTACAATCTGTCCGCCGTCTGCTTTTTCAAAAAAGCACGAACCACTTTATCCGCCTGAACGGCCAGCTTCTCTTTTGCCGCTAAAATATAGATGGCAAAAATAATGGCAATGATCAAGTTCATTACACCGCTTGTTAAGGCGCCGGCGATGGAAAACGTCGAATTTAAAATACCGGTCACCACTTTGGAAAGGGATGCGGTCAACTTTTTTGTGACTGCATCCAGATCGACCTGGAGGCTTGCAATGAATTTTCCGAGACTGGAGTACTTGCCGCTGTTTGACTGGAAATAGTCCAGGCTTCTTGCGTAAACGCGCGGAATGGCATCAATCAATACCGTAAAAGCCTGGATCAATTGTGGCACAATGATCAACACCAGAATGGAAACAATGCCAAAAATGACCACAAACGAAAAAAGAATGCTGACGCCCCTCCGCGTTGCGCGGATAAATTTGTTTTGCGCGTTCGGAAAATAAACGCGTTCCACTTTTTTCATTAAAATATTGAGCACATAGGCAATCGCAGCTCCGAGCAAAAGCGGAAAGGCAACATGCCAAATCGCCCCGAGTGCACCCAGAATCGTGCTGAAATATTTCACAAAAAGTACGGCCACAACCGCCAGCAGTATGTATTTGATCCATAAACTGAGTTTCATTTCTTTCATCCAATCACTCCGTCGTTTTTTTGTTCATTTTCTTATCTTGATTATACTTGAAAAGGAAGTTTTTTTCCGGTTTATTTTAAAAGCTATGTTAAATAATATTGTGGATAAATGATCGTAAAACAAGGACCCGATGTGGGATCCCTGTTTTAGATTCATATTGAAGATTAGCACCCGTTATTTGAATAGCTTATACCAATACAAAGTGGTCTCTATATTTGGATTATATGACTGTTTCAATGTGTCAACTCCACCTAGTATGAATCCTTGTTTCACATAAAACCTGCACGCTCCAAGATTATCATCTTGCGTTTCTAAAGACATTCCGATAAGTTTTCTTTTTTTTGCCCATTCTTCCGCTTTAGTTAAAAGCAACTTCCCGATTCCATATCCTCTAAATTCTTTTTTTGTAGCGATATTTTCAATATAACAGAAGCGATTCCAATCCTTAATTATTCTAATTTGCCCAATGCAATTATGATTCTTATAAGCTAAAAATAGAGCTTTATCTTCACGGTTTATATAACGGCTCCAATCCAGTTTATCATCTGGGAAACGAATTTCTTTAGTTTCATCAAATAGAATCTCTTCAAAAGACCATTTTCCTGATTGAAGACTGGGTACAACCTTACCAAACACGTTGAAATAATCATTTGTTTTATTGATGTCCTCAATTAATTCATCCTTTAATGGAGAAATTACGATTTCTTCTGCAATATTCATTTTGGCACCTTCCCATTCTGAAAAAGAATTTTTCTAGCACAAGCCTAAATACCTACCCTCTTTAACATGACTGCCCCAAAAGTTGAATAATGCTTATGAAGCACTGAATATAGATAACCTCAATTTATCATAAGTCGCCATTGTCCGAAATAAGCAGCTGTCGACAATCTGCCTACATACAGTTGTATAATCGTTCGGGGGCGGATCGTATTCAAATACAAAAACAGCTCAAATAATGGTCGCGGTACTTGGTTACCACGCCATTGAATCGGTTCATCCAACCCTTTAAGCGGCTGTAATAGTTATTAACATTTTGAATATGGTAAAACCCTTTTACCCGTTCCTTTCCACAGGATTTGAACGGGTAATGTTCGATTCCTTTTTCTTTTGCATAGGCTTTGAAAGCTCTCCAGGCGTCTGTAAAAAGGGGATTCGTAACGGAGACCTTGGAACCAATTGCTTGGTTAAAATACGACCCTCATCACGTTAAAGAAGGTTTGTTTTGACGATCCCTCGCAACCAAAACGCTGACCTGTTCCTTACTGTTATTATAGGAAGAATGTTTGATTTTAGTAAATATCAACATAAATGTTTAACAGAGCTATTTTAAAAAAACGGCTGTTTGACAATAAAGTCAATCAATGATATATTTTTCGTTAGACCGTTCTGTACAAAAAAGGAGAGAAAAGATGGCAAAGAGTAAAAGAGAAGCAATTATCCAGGCGGCAAAAAAACTTTTCCAGGTGCAGGGCTACCATGCGACCGGCATCAATCAAATCATTGAGGAAAGCGGCGCACCGAAAGGCTCTTTATATTACCATTTTCCAAACGGGAAAGAAGAAATTGCAATTGCCGCAATTGACAGCGTCAAGGTTGAAGTAAGGCAGGAACTGGAGCAGTTGCTTGCCGGTTGCGACGATCCGATTGAAGCCATGCAGGCGCAACTTTTACATGTCGCTGAAAAAGTATTTGGCGATCAACCGGACTTCCGGATCGGCCTGCTCGCTTCGGAAAGTGCGAACCTTAACGAAAATATCAGGGAAGCGTGCAAAAATGCGTATGAGGAATGGATCGCAACCGATACCGATTATCTGATGAAAAAAGGCTACACAAAGGAAAGCGCAAGGCAAACCGCTGTTTTGTTTCATATCTTAATCGAAGGCGCGATGACGATGTCGATCACATACAAGGACGCTTCCTATTTTCAATTAGTTGCAGAACAAATCCCAAAAATAATAAAGAACATTTGATGTTCTTTTTTCTCCAAATTATACTGACCGGTCTATTTAAAAATAAAGGGGAGATTTTACCATTGCAAAGTGATTATAAAAAATTTCCGATTATGCTTGGGCTTTTAATTGGCGGCTTTATCGGCATGTTCAGCGAAACAGCCTTAAATATTGCATTAACTTCATTGATGAAAGATCTGCACATTACCGCTTCCACCGTCCAATGGCTTACAACCGGATATTTGCTTGTTGTCGGCGTGCTGGTGCCGGTATCCGGGTTAATGATCAGATGGTTTACAACAAGGCAGCTGCTGCTAAGTGCATTAAGCGCATTTATTATTGGCACGCTCATTTCAGCCGTGTCCCACACCTTCCCCTTTTTACTCATCGGCAGGCTCGTTCAGGGAATCGCAACCGGCATTCTCATCCCGCTCATTTTTAATACGGTCATGACGATTTTTCCGCCGCATAAAAGAGGCGCGGCACTCGGCGTTGTCGGGCTTGTCATTATGTTTGCGCCGGCAATTGGCCCAACTGCAGCCGGGTACATTTTGGGCAAACTCACATGGCAGTGGATTTTCTGGGTCATGCTGCCGTTTTTGGTTGCTGCCCTGATCATTTCCGCCATCTTTTGTAAAAATGTAAATGAAGTCACCCGGCCAAAAATCGATGTGCTCTCTATCGTGCTGTCCACGATCGGTTTCGGCGGAATTGTTTTCGGCTTCAGTTCAGCGGGGGATTCAGGCTGGGGAAATGCAAAAGTCATTGTAGCCCTTGCAATCGGTATTGCGGCTCTCGTGATTTTTTCCATCCGGCAATTACGAATGGAAAAACCGATGCTGAATGTGCGTGCCTTCCAGCATAAAATGTTCACTATTGGCACGCTGATGATTATGATTGTCTTCAGTATTATCATGTCGTCTATGCTTTTGCTGCCGATGTACTGGCAGAGCGGAAAACTGGTAGCTGTCGCGCTTACCGGCATCCTTCTTTTGCCAGGGGGCATTGTAAACGGGATTGTGTCAGCTATCTCGGGCAAGTTTTATGATATATACGGCGCAAAATGGCTTGTCAGAATCGGCTTTCTGATCTGCATCGCAGCGGGTGCAATGTTTATCTGTGTCCAAACAACATCTTCTTTTCTTTTCGTGATTGCAGCGAATCTTTTGCTCATGATCGGCGCGCCGCTTGTTATGTCCCCGGCGCAAACGAACGGGCTGAACGCATTGCCGAGAGAAATGTCCCCTGACGGCAGCGCAATCATGAATACCGCCCAGCAAGTGAGTGGCGCCATTGCCACTGCCTTGTCTGCCACATTGTTGGCTGCAGGTGAACACGCTTATACAGGAGCCGGCGGACAACATGCCGCAGCAGCATTAACAAACGGCGTCCAGTACGGTTTTATGTTCACGCTCATCCTGGCAGTCATCGGATTTGCCCTTTCCTTTACCGTTCGAACCGTTGGGGTATTTGAAAAACCGCAGGACCAGCAAAGGAAAATGCAATTAAAAAAAGAAACAGACTCCCCCGACTGAGGAGCAAAAAACCCGTTTTAGCCTGATAAGCTAAAACGGGTTTTTTTTAGGTTTGTCAGCACTCCGCCTCAATATGATAAAATCATGGATCTGCGAAAGAACCGGCTTCTGGCCTGCATTTTATAAAATTTTGCCAGCACTGTCAGAGTCCTTGCCAAGCCCGGGATAAGCCTTATTGATTTGCTGCTGTTTTTCCGCTTTCACTCGCATCATTATGAATCAGAAAAGAAGTTAAAAGGGCCAAAATGCTGCCGCAAAAGCCGAACAGGAATAAATGGTGAATGCCCTGCATGTAGGTGGACCCGCTTGTCAGAAAGGCGCCCATTACGGTCACCCCGATCGCAGTTCCCATGTTCCGGCAAAACATAAAAAACGAAGTGGCGATCCCTTTTTCGTGGGCGCTCACCATTTGCTGGGAACCGATAATCCCGACCGTCGAAAGCAACCCGAACGCAGCGCCATGGACAATCATAACGAGAAAAACGTACCAAAACCCGTGCCCCGGATTTAAAAAGATCCAACATACACCCGAAACAAGCAAAAGTCCGTTCCCGATTAATAACAGCCTCCGGTAGCCATACCGCAATATCCATTTTCCGGCAGGGACTGCAGCGGCCATCCAGCCGATCGACGACCCAAGCAGCGCAACCCCGCTCATGAGCAGTGACAGCCCTGTTACTTTCTGCAAAAACAGCGGCACATAGCTGGAAGCACCGAACAACGCCACTGTCCCAATAAAGGAGTTGACATTCATCCGGGCAAATGTCTTATTTTTAAACATCGAAAGCGGCACAATCGGGGAATCCTGCCTTTTTTCATAAAAATAAAAAAGGAGAAGAAAGATGATTCCGGTTGCTGCAAACAACAAGTAATTGCGGTGTACGACCGTGACCAAAAGTAGGAGTGTGATCGCAACGGCAAATAATGCAGCGCCTATGTAATCGACACGCGCTTTTTTCGGCGCATAATGCTCGTTATAAGGCAAAAGTGTTAAAAATGAGATGAGGCAGACAGGCAGGTTTACAAAGAAAATCCATCTCCACGATAAATACGTTACAAAAAACGAGCCTAAAAGCGGCGCCAGGACAGCGGATAATCCCCACATACCGGTAAACAATGCCTGGATTTTCCCGCGGTTTTCAACAGCAAACAGGTCTCCTGCGATAATGGCCGGAAACGGGACCATAAAACCTGCCCCAATGCCCTGAATAGCCCGAAAGACGATCAGTTCAATCATCCCGGAGGACATGCCGCATAAAAGCGATCCGGAGAAAAAAAACACGATCCCGAACCCGAACACTTTCTTCCTTCCGAACAAGTCGGATAACCGGCCCGCAACCGGTGATAAAATGGTGCTGGTGATCATATAGGAAGCAAATGCCCATGCGTACAAGTCAAAGCGGCCGAGTTCTTTTGCAATGACGGGCATCGTGGTATTCATAATCGTTGCGTCAATCGATGACACAAGCATTGCCAAGACAATGCTAATCATGACAAACGTTCTACTCTTCATGAAACCCCTCCATTCACTTTCAACATTCCGGATTCTGTCACGATTTGCCGCACCGGAATATCATAAGATTCGCTAGGGACATGCGCCTTCAATTGGCACGAGTGAATCAAAGACACGGTCTGATTGGGAAAACCGGCAAGAAATCGGTCATAATAACCGCCGCCAAAACCGATGCGAAAGCCTTTTTTGTCAAAAACAAGGCCTGGAACAATGAGCAGATCGATGGCCTGCTTTTCAATTTTTACCGTTTCTTCCGGTTCCGGCTCAAGCAGGTTAAAAAAGCTTTTTTTCAATTGTGTGAAATCATCCAGCTGGTAAAAGACGAGCGCTTTTTCTTTTGGCACGCATTTTGGCACACAAATCGTTTTTCCCTGCGCCCACCCGGTTTCAATGATCCGCCGCGTATCCCATTCGAAATGTTGGGAGACCGTCACGCCAACCGTTCCGGATATTTTCCATATATCGGATGAAAACAAAATTTGTTGCAGTTTTTCTTCGATGGCCTGCTTTTCGTTAAGATCCAACCGCTTTAACCGGCCGATCATTTCTCTTCGCATTTCCGCCTTGTCCATTTTTTCCACCCCAGAAAGCAAAAATTTGCGCTTTTCCATCTTACCATGTTTGGGCTGAAGTGAAAACGAAAATGCCCCCGGGGTATGAAACCAGGGGGGCTGCAAAATGTCTGTGCTAATCGTTTTTTCCGGTAAACCGAAGTATGAAATATGGTGGAAATTCTTATTCCCCCCTGTTCTTCTTCTCCTTCTCATGCACGAGGTTGCGCCAGTTTAAATCGCCGCGCATTAAGCCCTGGACAAGCAGTTCGGCCGTACCCATGTTGGTGGCAAGTGGAATCGAATAGACATCGCAAAGGCGGAGTAAAGCGGTAATGTCCGGTTCGTGCGGCTGGGCCGTGAGTGGATCACGGAAAAAGAAAACGAGATCCATTTCATTTTTGGCAATCATTGCGCCGATTTCCTGGTCGCCGCCGAGCGGGCCGGAATTGAAGCGGGTAATGTTCAAATTTGTTTTTTCCATAATCCTCTTGCCGGTTGTGCCGGTCGAGTACAATTCATGGTCGGCGAATACCGGCTCATAGGCAACCGCAAAGTTTACAATTTCCTTTTTCTTTTTATCATGGGCAATAAAAGCAATTTTCAACTTGGAAACTCCCTTCTCCAAAAAATAACGTTACTACTATAATACGATAATATGATGAAAAAAACGAATGACCCATTTCCCAGGGTCATCCGTTTTTCAGCCTTAAGCTTTCACAACCGGATCATGCAGCATGGATTTGTACAAGCCTTCGATTTCTTCGACACTTGTATCACGCGGGTTGCCACCCGTGCACACATCGGCATACGCATCTTTTGCGAGGTTCGGGATATCTTCTTCTTTGACACCGAGTTTATCAAGCGATTGCGGAATGTCAACATTTTTAAGAGGTCGCATGCGCCATTCCATCCTTTATTCTCCCAAAAATCCTTCCCGCGGCACGACCCCAAACGCATCGGCCAAGTCTTTCAGCTGCCGGTCGGTAATCGTTTGTTTGATGCCGCCCTGCGCCTGGACATAGGTGTAAACCTGTGCCGCTTTTTCTGCTGTTTCAATCAGGCCGAATGTCTCATCCATCGTGCGGCCGGCACCGTAAATGCCGTGATGCGGCCAAATGACGAGGCGATAGTCTTTCATTTTCGCTGCCGTCGCTTCACCGATTTCATTTGTGCCCGGCACGATCCACGGAATGATGCCGACACCTTCCGGAAATACGACAAGGCATTCCGTGCACATTTGCCAAAGCGTGCGCGTAAAAGCTTTTTCATCAAGCGGATGGGTAAAGGTCATTGCGAGCAAATGGGTCGCATGGTTGTGCATGACAATCCGGTTTTCCGGGTCAACCTCAAGCCTTGCGATATGGCTCATAAAATGGGACGGCAGCTCGCTTGTCGGCATTCCGCCCCCTTCAAGCCCCCAAAGCAGTTCAACATTTTGCCCGTCCTGTGCGACACGGATCAAACCGAGGTTTTCAGCAGGGTTGTCGGCCACATTTTTAAAATATTTCCCGGAACCGGTGACAATAAAATATTTGCCGGCAAGCGCCCTTGCGTCGAATTTGACCGGGATGGCCCGGATAACGGCGTTCACATCGAGATACGGCGCCACTTCTTCTTCTTTGAGAAGATAGCTGATATTCCCGCCGTTCCGTTCGTCCCAGCCAAGCCGGTACAAATTGGCGGTTGTTTTCATCATTTCCTGTGTAAAAGGTGCTTCAATGATATTCAATTTCGTCTTTATGTTTGCCATGTGCTTCCCCTTCCTTGTTTACGCCCTTACAAGCAACGTATCTTTTTCATACTTTTGGACTTCTTCCAGCCAGCCAAGCCCGGCCGGCACCCCGTTTGCTTCGCAGAAATAGTGCCAAACATCGCCGTACGGGAAGTCTTTCAGTTCTTCTGTATAGACGAGGCGGGTAGTAAAATCGCCTTCCAGTTCTTTTTGTTTTAAGAAATCTGTCGGTTCAAGCAGCGCTTTCAGCAAAGCTTTTTGTGTGTTGCGGGCGCCCACTACCCAGGCTGCAACCCGGTTAATGGTGGCATCAAAGAAATCAAGGCCGATATTCGTTTTCTCAAGCAAGTCGTTGCGGACAAGTTCCCTGCCGATTGCCGCCAGTTCATCATCCATGATGACGACATGGTCACTGTCCCAGCGCACTGGGCGGCTGACATGGAGCATAAGCCCTTTGCTGAAGAGAGAAAGGGCGCTTAGTTTATTGGAAATCACTTCTGTCGGATGGAAGTGGCCGGCGTCAAGGCAGACCAGTTTGTTTCTTGAAATACCATAGCCCATATAAAACTCATGGGAACCGACTGTATAGGCTTCTGCGCCGAGGCCGAACAATTTGCTTTCCACCGCATCTTCCGTATAAGCCGGATTGAGCGGTTCCGCAAAAATTTCATCGAGCGCTTCCATTAAACGCCGGCGCGGTCCGAGCGTATCTATCGGATTGTCTTTATAACCGTCCGGAATCCAGAAATTGTTGATGCTCGTTTGCCCTGTTTCTTTTCCAAAATACTCGGCAATTTTCCGCGTCCTTTTCCCGTGTTCCACCCAGAAATCCCGCACGGCTTTGTCAGGGGAGGCGAGCGTAAAACCGTCTTTATACATCGGATGCGAGAAAAATGTCGGGTTAAAATCAAGGCCGAGCCCCTGTTCTTTTGCCCAGTCCACCCACGAAGCAAAATGTTTTGGTTCAATGGTGTCAAGGTCAATTTTTTCATCCGTGTCCGCATAAATGGCATGCAGATTCAATTTATGCTTACCCGGTATCAGAGAGAATGCTTTTTCCAGGTCTTTGCGCAGCTCGGAAGGCGTGTGTGCCGCCCCTGGGTAGTTACCGGTTGCCATAATGCCGCCGGTCAGGTCGCTATCCGGATTTAAAAAGCCGCGGACATCGTCACCCTGCCAGCAGTGCAGCGAGATTTTAATCTTTTGCAATTTTTCAAGCGCCGCATCTGTATCCACACCGATTTCCGCATACCGCTGTTTTGCAGTTTCATAATTTCGGATGATCTCTTCTTTTTTTCCCATTCTTTTCCGCTCCCTTTCATTTTGCCGTTTCAAGCAAGGCCTTTTTGTAACGGTCGATTACCGCTTTCCAATTGCCCTGCTGCGGCTTGTAAGATTTGATTGCAAACGACTGCCGGACGATTTTTCTTCCTTCACGGATGTCCCGAATGTCCCCTTTGGCGATCATTTGCACAAGGAGATTGCCGATAGCGGTTGCTTCCTGGGGGCCGGCTGAGACTTCGACATTTGCGAGATTTGCGGTCAGCTGGTTCAAAAGGCTTACATTGCTGCCGCCTCCGACAATGTACAGGCGGTCAATGGGCCGTCCCGTGATCGCGGCGAGTTTTTCCAGCTCGACTGCGTAACAGAGCGCCAGACTGCTGTAAATGCAGTTTGTCAATTCCCCGATCGATTCCGGAACCGCCTGGCCGGTTTCCCTGCAGTAATCTTGAATTTCTTTCACCATGTTTTCCGGATTGTTAAAGCGCGGGTCGTTGACATGAACAAATTGCGCAAACGGTTTGCATTTTCCGGCCTGTTCCGCCATTTCGGCATAGGTATAACGGTAGTCGTAATGCCGGGCAATTTCCTGGATGATCCACATGCCCATAATGTTTTTCAAAAAGCGGTAAGTGCCATATGCGCCCCACTCGTTTGTGTAATTTTCCCTGAATGCTTCCTCGCTTGTGACAGGCACATTCAATTCCATGCCGAGCAACGACCATGTCCCGCTGCTTAAGAATGCCCAGGAATCGCCTTCTGCCGGCGTACCGAGGACAGCGGAGGCGGTATCATGGGTTGCAACCGTGACAACCTGGCATGCCGGAAGATCGTATTTTTTGTACCACTCCGATTTGATTGCGCCCAAAATCGTGCCGGCATCGGCCAGTTTGGCAAATTTATCGGCACTGACATGGACATGGTTGAGCAAGTCTTTATCGAATAATTTGTCACGCAAGTTCAGCATCTGTGTTGTGGAAGAATTTGTCACTTCAGAAACGGCCTTTCCCGTCAGCACATACCCGATGTAATCCGGGATGAGCAGAATTTTATCCGCTTTTTCCAAAAGATTTTTATCTTCGGCATACAGTTGGTACAGCGTGTTCAATTCAAGAAACTGGATGCCGGTCTTTTTATAGATGAATTCCTTTGAATATTTGGACGTCAGCGCTTCTATCGCGCCAACCGTCCGTGGATCGCGGTAGCTGACCGGATCCTGGAGCCGGTCGCCGTTTTTGTCAACGAGCACATAATCGACCGCCCACGTATCAATGCCGAGCATACACGCTTCAATGCCCATCTTTTTGGCTTTTTCCAGGCCTGTAAAAATTTCTTCAATCAGCCGGCCGATATCCCAACGGTCATGGCCGTCCCGTTTGGTAAAACCGTTTTTGAAGCGGTGAATTTCTTTGATTTCGATTTTTTGATGCCGGCAGGTGCCTGCAATCAGCCGTCCGCTTGAAGCGCCAATGTCAATAGCGATGTAATTCCGGATCATTTTCTCACTCCTTTCCACCTTCAAAATTGCATTATCTTTACATCATCTGCTTCTTCTATGAAGCATTGCATCTATTAAAATTTAACGTTTACATTCCTATCGTAAACGTTATCAAAAAAGATTTCATGAAACAATATTGGCAAACCATTGTACGATCTTGGCAAGGTTGTGAAGGATATGGCATAATCAATTTGAAGAGAGGGAGCGAAATGGAACAATACTGGGAAAAAGCCGACTATTCCTGGACAGATGACTCCATCCGCTGTTTTAACACGCCGTCGCAGCGGGCGCGCCAGCTGTTTTACTATGTGCAGGAAATCGGCCATTTTAAAGCGATGAAACCGTATTTTACAGAAAGGCAGCATTTGAAATCGTACTTGTTAAAATATACGTTTGGCGGCAGGGGGAAATTGATTTATGAAGGGCGCGAATATACGCTTGAAAAAGGGGATGTTTTTTTCATCGACTGCATGAATTACCAACATTACAGCACGATAAGCGATGAACCGTGGGAGATGGATTGGATCCATTTTTACGGGCCGAATGCGGATGCTTTTTACGGGGAATTTATGAAAAACGGCAGCAATGTTTTTCATGCAAAAAACGGACGCATTTCCCAAATCATTGATGAGATCATGGCGCTTGTCGAAACGCGGAATGCAAAGGCGGAGTTCCGGATTTCGCTGTTGATCCATGAAATGCTGAATGAAGTGCTGATCCAGAAATACGATCTTGCATTTGAGGAAGAAAACATTCCCGATTACATTATAGAAGCAAAAAAATTTTTGGAGGACCATTTTAAAGAAAAAATTACCCTGCAGGATTTGGAACGGGTGTGCCGCCTGAACAAGTACCAGCTCAGCAAGGAATTCACGCACTACATCGGCATCCCCCCGATTGAGTACTTAATCCATTTTCGGATCAACACCGCGAAAAGACTGCTCCGCTACTCCAATAAAAGCGTAAAAGAAATTGCCCTAGACGTCGGGATTGAGGACCCTCCCTATTTCAACCGACTGTTCAAGCGGAAAACAGAGATGACCCCGCTTGCGTACAGGCGGAATGGGTGACGAATCCATGCTGTTTGTGTTATCGGATCGTAGAGAAGACGTTACTGTTAGGGTTACCGGCACACAAGCGAGGGCGGGGTTATACTTCGGTTGCGGTTTGGGCTGTATTACGGGTGGGCGAAAATTCTGTATGCAAATTGATCGATTTGTCCCAATGTAAAAATTTAAAGTTCAATCTTATTCTTCTGCCTCTACTTCTTTAATCACCATCTTTGGCAGATCCCTGATAGTCTCACGTATTCGTTTCATTCGGGCTTTTCCCTGACCGGCAAAGCGAAGCAGATTGTAAGCATATATGCCAAAATGCAGGGCAAGCTCATTCGTTTTTTTATTCCGGGAAGGCAGCTGTTTAAAACCAAGATCAAACCTAAATTCCCGTATCAACGATTTACAGACTTTCCGGTGTTCGTCGTAAAGCCTTGGCACAGCTTCCGGCGGAATATCGAGCGTTGTCATGTACACATCCGCTTCATACTCTGGAATCAAAAGGATTTGCCCGTTTTTATCAATGGTTGTTTCAATGAGTTTAAAAACATAATAGGCTGGTTTTTTTGCCCCGGCTGTCGTGTTGGTTTCCGCAACAGATCCAAAGTAAACGTTTTTTCCTTCCCGTTCGGATGAGCATGTGCCGTGTTTCCGTGCAGTTTCTACCCAAGTGCTAGCATCTGTCTGAAGTTTCATCACAAAATCGATGTGAAGGTCCAGCAGTTTTGCCGCAATTTCGGATCCTTCTTTTGCCTCGAGCCGCCAAAGGAAAGCCCCTTCCGCCAATTGTTCAGCAGCACGGACCGACACGCTTGTTTCTTGTCCAAAGGAAAGGCAGTACCCTTCCTTTCCAATAAAAGCAAACGGCATTGCAACATCCACCGGTATAAAACTTTTGCCATGTACGGTCACCGAGTTGATAGGTGCACCAGCCTTGCGAAGCAGGTGAAGAGACTCTTCAAGGATGATCTGTTTCCATTCTTCTGATAAAGCTGCCTCGTCCAGGCGGTGCTCCAAGACAGCCGGCGAGGGAACCCTTTCCAATTTTAAAAAAGTACGGAAATCATAGTCGCTCCGTAACGGTTCAATTTCAGCAAACTTATTTTTTCCAAGGCAAAGCAGCCCGATATAGGCCTTCGCGATGTCCCCGTTTGAATAGCCGGGATTCCTTTTAATGGTTTCTGACTTGGCGCTATTCAGCCTTGATGCGAGATGAGTCTGGCTGATCAGAAACTCTACTATGCCCATTCCGAATTTATCCAATATCATTTCATTCGTTTGCTCAATCCGTAAATTTTTCATCTGCTCACCTGCGAAAATTGATATTTATATTATACAAAAAGTAGCTTATAATGGGTGTGAAGTCTGAATTTTAGAAAGGATGTGAACGATGCTTTTCAAGGAAAGAAAAACTTCACTTGAATGTGCTCTTTTAAAGTCGCTGAACAACCGGATGAAACTCCATGAAAAAGACATCCAGTATCTCCGGAATTTGGAAAAAGGGGACGAAGGTGAACGGTATTTTGACTCTTTAACAGGAGCACTTACATGTGATTGTTTTGTACTGAATGATTTGCGGCTTTCCTGCAACAATGCTACGTTCCAGATTGATGCCCTCATGATTACCGGCGAAACCATTTACCTGTTTGAAGTGAAAAATTATGAAGGCGATTTTTATTACGATCGGGACAGAATTTTTACAAAAAATAAGTCTGAAATCAACAATCCGCTGCTTCAGGTTAAACGTTGCGAATCGCTTTTCCGGCAGTTGATTCTCTCGCTCGGTTTCAATATGCCGGTCTCGGCTTCCGTTGTTTTTGTAAACCCCGAATTTACCCTGTACCAGGCACCCCTAAGTGCGCCATTTATTTTCCCGAATCAGTTAAAACGGTATATGAAAGATTTGAATGCAATTTCTGCAAAGCTGAGCGGAAAGCATAGAAGGCTGGCAGAAAAGCTATCTTCGCTGCATATAGAAGAATCGCCTTTTCTTCATTTGCCGAAATATGAGTATGATCAATTGCGGAAAGGCATTGTGTGCGACGCTTGTGGTTCTTTTTCCTGTGCGGTAAAAGGGCATGCAATGATTTGTGAGGATTGTGGACATGCTGAATCTGTTGAGGCCGCGGTCCTCCGCAGTGTCAGAGAATTTCGGATGTTGTTTCCAGAGCGGAAGATTACAACAAATGATATTTTTGACTGGTGCAGGATTGTGGACTCGAAAAAAAGGTGAGCAGGATACTGGCAAAAAATTTCAATAAGTTCAGAGGTGGAAGATGGTCTTACTATGAGTAATTGATGATCACAAACTTATGAATTAGAAATTCTACCGGGGAAAAGCATTTGGTATTTTGACACTTCAAAAAGACCAAATATGCTCAGTTCCCCGGTTATTTTTGTCCTTTTGAACACTCCAAAAGGACATTTTGTTCCGGTCAATGGCTCCTTTTGTCCTTTTGGATGCTTCAAAAGGACATTTTGCTCCGGTCCACGGCTCCTTTTGTCCTTTTGACAGCTTCAAAAGGACATTTTGTTTCAGTTCACAGCTCCTTTTGTCCTTTTGAATACTCCAAAAGGACTTTTTGCTCCGGTCCACGGCTCCTTTTGTCCTTTTGAATGCTCCAAAAGGACTTTTTGCTCCGGTCCACGGGCTCCTTTTGTCTTTTTGAATGCTCCAAAAGAACAATTTGCTCCGGTTCATGGCTCCTTTTGTCCTTTTGAATGCTTCAAAAGGGCATTTTGCTCCGGTCCACGGCTCCTTTTGTCCTTTTGGCAGCTTCAAAAAGACATTTTGGATCCCGATGCAACGCGTTTTGTCCTTTTGACTGCTTCAAAAGGACATTCCGAGCCCAGATACAGCTTGTTTTGTCCTTTTGACTGCTTCAAAAAGACATTCCGAGCCCAGATGCAACGTGTTTTGTCCTTTTGGCAGCTTCAAAAAGACATTTCGGGCCCAGATACAGCTTGTTTTGTCCTTTTGGCAGCTTCAAAAAGACATTTCGGGCCCAGATACAGCTTGTTTTGTCCTTTTGACTGCTTCAAAAGGACACTTTAGGTCCAGTCGCGACTCCTTTTGTCCTTTTGACAGGTTCAAAAAGACATTTTGGACCCCGATGCAACGCGTTTTGTCCTTTTGAATGCTTCAAAAGGACATTCCGAGCCCAGATGCAACGTGTTTTGTCCTTTTGGCAGCTTCAAAAAGACATTCCGAGCCCGGATGCAGGGTGTTTTGTCCTTTTGACAGCTTGAAAAAAACATTTCAGGCCTAGGTGCGGCTCCTTTTTGTCTTGAATACTCCAAAAAAAATTTGCTATGGTCCCGCGATTTCATTTGTCCTTTTAAATGCCTCTCTGAAACAACAGTAAGCTTACTTTTGCCATATTTTAATAGCAAACCAAAGTATCTTGTTCAGCCCTTTTTGGATTTCCCCCATTCCTCCGGTTCCCGCCGCCATTCCTCGAGTGTCGCCAAGTCTTCTTCCCGGATCAGCCCCCTTTCTACGCCAACCTGAAGCAGTGTGGAGTAATTCGATAAGGAGTAAGCGGTGATGCCTTCTTTTGCAAAATTTGCCGCTCCAGCCGGAAGTTCATATGTAAAAATCGAGACAACGCCGAGCACTTCGCAGCCGGCTTCCCGTAATGCGCGGACAACGGTGAGCACGCTGCCGCCGGTTGAAATTAAATCTTCGACAACGACAACTTTTTGCCCGGTGGAAACCCGCCCTTCGATCTGGTTGCCCTTGCCGTGTGTTTTTGCACTCGAACGGACGTATACCATTGGCAAATTCATCAGGTCGCTGACAAAAGCGGCGTGGGCAATCCCGGCAGTTGCCGTTCCTGCCACCACTTCCGTTTCCGGGAAGTGTGCTTCGATCAGCTTTTTCAGTCCGATGGCGATTTCTTTCCGCAGGTTCGGATAGGACAATGTAATGCGATTATCGCAGTAAATTGGCGATTTGATTCCGGATGACCATGTAAAAGGTTCACCGGGTTTTAAAAAAACAGCTTCAATGTCAAGCAATTGTCCGGCAATGTATTTTTCCATTATTCGTTCCCCCATTGTTGTTTCACTTTTAAATAAGCTTCGTACGGGTCGGGCGCTTTCGTAATCGAACGCCCGACGACAATTGCGGTCGAACCGAGTTCCCTTGCCTTCGCAGGTGTAACGACACGTTTCTGATCGGAAACATCATCTCCGGCCAGCCGGATGCCTGGCACCACTTTCAAAAACGCCCCGCCGAGCCGCGCCGTAATATCAGGGGCTTCAAAAGCGGAGCAGACAACACCGTCAAGCCCTGCATCATAAGCAAGCACAGCGTAATCCAACACTGATTCGCGCAGCGGTTTTAAAATGCCCTGTTCTTTTTGCATTTGCGTTTCAGAGGTGCTTGTTAGCTGTGTTACTGCGAGAATCGCCGGGCGTTTTTTCCCTGCAGGGGTGCCGGCTTCCAAACCAGCCAAAGCGGCTTTCATCATGTCCGAACCGCCAGCGGCATGGACGTTCACCATATCCACTCCAAGCCGTGCCAACCCTTTCATTGCCCGCCCCACGGTATTTGGAATGTCATGCAGCTTTAAATCAAGAAAAATATCATGCCCCATTTCTTTCAGGGCAGCAATCAAACAAGGGCCGGTCTGGTAAAACAGTTCCATTCCCACTTTGACATAGAGCGGTTCGCCGCCAAACTGCTGTAAAAAAGTGAGCGTTTCTTCTTCCGATGAAAAATCAAGGGCGATGATCGGTTTATGCATGCTGCGTGTGGCTCCTTCCTATCAGATCTTGAATGCTTTCGGCGCCGAGCTGTTCCATCAGCGTCGGCAGTTCGCGGATGATGCGCGGGCAGGCGAGCGGATCAATAAAATTCGCGGTACCGACTGCGACTGCACTGGCGCCGGCGTATAAGAATTCCACTGCATCTTCTGCCGTCATAATGCCGCCCATGCCGATAATCGGGATATCCACTTCCCGGCTCACCTCGTAAACCATCCGGACGGCAACCGGTTTGACGGCCGGTCCGGAGAGCCCCCCTGTTTCGTTGGCGAGAAGCGGGCGCGATGTTTTCAAATCGATTTTCATGCCGAGGAGCGTGTTAATCATCGTGAGCCCGTCGGCACCGCCGGCTTCTGCTGCCTTGGCAATCGCCACAATATCCGTGACATTCGGGGAAAGTTTTACATACACCGGCACTTCCGAAACAGCTTTTACTTGCCGTGTCAGTTCAAACGCCATCTCCGGATCGGTACCGAATGCGATGCCGCCGGATTTCACGTTTGGGCAGGAAATATTGAGTTCAAGCGCGTGCACATTCGGCGCTTTTGAAAGGCGGGCGGACACGTAGACATAATCTTCAAAAGTGGAGCCCGCTACATTCGCAATGATTGGGACATCATATGACTGTAAAAACGGGAGCTCTTCCGCAAGCACACTTTCCAGCCCCGGATTTTGCAGGCCGATTGCATTCAGCATGCCGGCTTCCGTTTCCGCAATCCGTGGGACCGGGTTGCCGAAGCGCGGTTCCGTTGTTGTCGCTTTAATCATGATCGCGCCCAGTTCGCTCAAATCATACCAGTGGCTGTACTCACGCCCGAAACCGAAGCAGCCCGATGCCGGCATGACCGGATTTTTCAAGGACAAGCCCGGCAGTTCGACGTGCAAATCCGGAAGAACACGACCCTCTAATTCCCGTCTTTCACCATGATGTTCAGGTAAATCCGGGGGAACATGGCGCTTTACTTCCCGTCTTTCATCATGGTGTTCAGGTAACTCGGTCATATTAGGATCTCCCCCATTTCAAATACAGGCCCGTCGCTGCATACTTTTTTCGAAGCGGTGCCGGTTGGGTCATTTTTCGGGCGGCAGATGCACCCGTAGCAAGCGCCGGTTCCGCACGCCATCCGTTCTTCAAGCGAGAAAAAGCCGCGCTGCCCCGGGTATGCCGCTTCCAATGCGCGCAGCATCGCAGCCGGGCCGCATGCGTACAAACAGTCAAACGTCCAATTCTCCGCCGCCAGTACATCCGTTACAAACCCTTTCGTCCCCCATGAACCGTCCACCGTTGCGACGGATGTCGGGGCAAGGGTTGAAAACTTTTCTACGTAAAAAGCGTGGGCGGCCGATTCAAACCCGAGCACGTGGCGGACTTCAACGCCGCCTGCTCTAAGCTGCCGGGACAGCTCGTACAGCGGCGGAACCCCGATGCCACCGCCGACAAGGAGCCCTTTTTGCCCGGGGCGAAGCGCGTCCACGGGGAACCCGTTGCCAAGGGGGCCGAGCACATCGAGCCGTGCGCCGGGTGCCATGTTTGCCATCAGGCGCGTTCCTTTTCCCTGCACCCGGTACAACAAGGTGAGCGCGCCGTTTTTGCGGTCCACCGCCGCGATGCTGATCGGACGGCGCAACAGGGGATCAAACCCGCTTCCCGCTTTCACATGAACAAACTGGCCGGGGCGGGCGATTTGCCGGACCAAACTGCCTGCAAGCACCATTTCCCAAATATCCTGCGCAATGAGCCGGTTGCTTTTCACGATCATATATTCCTGGATCATGCGTGCACCGCCTGCTTTACTCCCTGCTCCATCGGCATGATCGAAAAACTTATCGACTCCAAAATGGATACGATGGCTGCTGCTGTGTCAAGCGAAGTCAGGCACGGGATGCCGCATTCGACTGCTTCCCTGCGGATCCGGAAGCCGTCGCGTTCGTATTCCCGGCCTTTTGTGATCGTGTTCAGGACAAATTGCACATCGCCCCTTTGGATCGAGTCGAGCACGGTCGCCCCTTCGCCGCCAATTTTTTCCACTTCTTCGACAGCCAGGCCGTTTTCCCTTAAAAATTTTGCCGTTCCCGCCGTTGCTTTTAAGGTAAAACCGATCTCGACAAAGCGTTTCGCAAGCGGCAGGGCTTCCGGTTTGTCTTTATCGGCAACCGTAAACAGGATGCTGCCATCCGGCGAAAGCTTCATGCCTGCTGCAACGAGCCCTTTGTACAGCGCTTTTTCAAATGTACGGTCGCAACCCATCACTTCTCCCGTCGATTTCATTTCCGGTCCGAGTGTCGGTTCCACCCGCTTCAATTTTGCAAAAGAGAAGACCGGCACTTTCACGAACACCTCCGCTTTTTCCGGCCTCAAGCCGGTGCCATAGCCGAGATTTTCAAGCGATTCGCCTAAAATCACTTTCATCGCGAGTTTTGCCATCGGGACATCGGTAATTTTGCTTAAAAACGGAACCGTCCGGCTTGAGCGCGGGTTCACTTCGATCACAAAGAGTTCATTGTGCGAGACGATAAACTGGATGTTCATTAACCCTTTGATTTCAAGCTCTGAAGCAAGCTTGCGGCACGTCTCCACCATTTCCGCTTTTAATGCCTCGGAAAGCCGCTGCGGCGGATAGACTGCGATCGAGTCGCCGGAGTGGACGCCGGCCCGTTCAATATGTTCCACGATGCCCGGGATTAAAATATCCCGGCCGTCCGCGATCACATCGACTTCAAACTCCTGCCCTGTCACATAGCGGTCAATCAAAACCGGCTGGTTCGGGCTGACTTTCACCGCGTGTTTCATATACTGGCGCAAGTCTTCTTCATGGTAGACGATTTCCATCGCCCGTCCGCCGAGCACAAACGACGGGCGCACGAGCACCGGATAGCCGATTTCGGCCGCAATTCGGACGGCTTCTTCCGCCGAAGTGCCGGTTTTTCCAAGCGGGCGTTTAATGCCGAGCCGGTTTAACAAATGGTCGAATTTGTCGCGGTCTTCGGCACGATCGAGATTTTCAAGCGAAGTGCCGAGAATGCGCACCCCGCGGTTTGCGAGCTGTTCCGCGAGATTGATCGCCGTCTGGCCGCCGAACTGGACAACAACCCCTTCCGGCTGTTCCAAATCGATGATATGCATGACATCTTCAATCGTCAGCGGTTCAAAATAGAGCTTGTCAGAGATGCTGAAATCGGTGGAGACGGTTTCCGGGTTGTTGTTAATGATGATCGCTTCGTACCCGGCTTCCTGGATTGCCCACACCGCATGGACGGTTGCATAGTCAAACTCGATTCCCTGGCCGATCCGGATCGGGCCGGAACCGAGGACAATGATGCTTTTTCTGTTTGTCACAACCGATTCGTTTTCTTCTTCATATGTACCGTAAAAATACGGCGTTTCTGATGCGAATTCGCCGGCACATGTATCGACCATTTTATAGACCGGTAAAATGCCATTCTCTTTGCGCCATGCGTACACTTTTTCTTCTGTCGTTTTCCACAGCCCGGCAATCGTCTGATCGGCAAAGCCCATTTCTTTTGCTTTCCGGGCCGCCTCTTTGTCCCATTGCGCCTCCTGAAGCGTGTTTTCAAAGCGGATGATGTTTTCCAGCTTATGAAGGAAAAACAAGTCGATTTTGCTCCAGTCATGCAGCTGCCCGATCGTGACACCCTTTCTTAGCGCTTCTGCGATGTAAAAAAGGCGTTCGTCGCCGGCATTTTTGATCCTTTTTTCGATCACGCCCATACCGGATGCTTCCTCGAGTTCCAAATGATGGACGCCGATTTCAAGCGACCGTACTGCTTTTAACAGCGATTCTTCAAATGTGCGGCCGATCGCCATTACTTCGCCCGTTGCTTTCATTTGCGTGCCAAGTCTGCGGTATGCCTGTTCAAACTTATCGAACGGGAACCGCGGAATTTTTGTGACGACATAATCAAGCGCCGGTTCAAAATTGGCGTAAGAAGTGCCGGTGACCGGGTTTTTCATCTCGGCCAGCGTGAGCCCGACTGCAATTTTCGCTGACAGTTTCGCAATCGGGTATCCGGTTGCTTTCGAAGCGAGCGCAGATGAACGGCTGACGCGCGGGTTGACTTCGATTACATAATATTGAAAACTGTCCGGGTCAAGCGCGAACTGTACATTGCAGCCGCCTTCGATGCCGAGGGCGCGGATAATTTTCAATGAAACATTGCGCAGCATCTGGTATTCTTTGTCGCTTAACGTCTGGCTTGGGGCGACGACAATCGAATCGCCGGTATGGACGCCGACCGGGTCAATGTTTTCCATGTTGCAGACGACGATGGCATGGTCTTCGCTGTCGCGCATCACTTCGTATTCGATTTCTTTAAAGCCGGCAATGCTTTTTTCGAGCAGGCACTGGTGGACAGGGCTCTGGCGCAATCCGCCTGATACGGTTTCGATCAGCTCCTCTTCATTACGGCAGATGCCGCCGCCCGTTCCGCCCAGCGTGTAAGCCGGACGGACGATGACCGGGTAGCCCGCTTTTTCGATAAAACGGTAAGCTTCTTCGAGTGTATGGATGATCATGCTGTCCGGCACCGGCTCGCCAAGTTTTCCCATCAGTTCGCGGAACGCTTCCCGGTCTTCCGCCTGCTCGATGGCGCCCAGTCTTGTTCCGAGCACTTCGACGCCGTACTCGTCAAGGATGCCGGATTTCGCCAGTTCCATTGCAATGTTGAGACCGGTCTGGCCACCAAGCGTCGGCAGGAGGGCATCCGGGCGTTCTTTGCGGATGATGCGGGCGACAAATGCCGGCGTAAGCGGTTCGATGTAGATTTTATCCGCCATTTCCGTATCGGTCATAATCGTTGCCGGATTGGAATTGACCAAAACGACATGATACCCTTCTTCTTTTAAAGCAAGGCAGGCCTGCGTGCCGGCGTAATCAAATTCTGCAGCCTGGCCGATCACGATCGGGCCGGATCCGATCACAAGAATTTTTTCGATATCAGTGCGTTTTGGCATAGGTTTGTTCCTCCTTTTGTTTTTCAACCATGGTTAAAAACTTGTCGAATAACGGGTTCGAATCGTGCGGGCCTGGCGATGCTTCCGGGTGGTACTGGACGGTAAAAGCAGGGTATTTGCGATGTGCCAGTCCTTCAATCGTGCCGTCGTTCAATGCCCGTTCCGTTACGATAAGGTCTGTTCCGGCAAGCGAATGTTCATCGACCGCATAGCCGTGGTTCTGCGAGGTGATCACCGTTTTCCCTGTTTCGATGTCCTGGACAGGATGATTCGCGCCGCGGTGGCCGAATTTTAATTTGAACGTATCGGCGCCGCACGCTAACGCAAACAGCTGGTGCCCGAGACAAATCCCGAAAAGCGGCACTTTCCCGAGTATGCCTTTTACCATATCAACCGCACAAGCGACATCTTTCGGGTTGCCGGGACCGTTTGACAACATCACCCCATCCGGCCGGAGCTGTAAAATGTCCGCCGCCGTTGTATCATACGGCAACACGGTAACGCGGCAGTTTCGTTTTGAAAGTTCGGTTAAAATGCTTTTTTTCGCGCCGAAATCGACAAGGGCAATATGTTTGCCGGGCCCTTCCATTTCGTAACGCTTCTTTGTGGATACTTGTGCAACGGCATCATGAATAGCTCGTTTCTCTTGAAGATTTTTGATCACGGCTTCCGGATCTTCGTCTTCGGCACAAAGGGCGGCCCTGAGCGTACCGAAAGCGCGGATTTTTCTTGTCAGTTTCCGGGTGTCAATGCCGGATATACCGGGGATGCCTTTTTCTTTTAAAAAGGTATCGAGCGTTAAGGTGCTCCGCCAGTTTGACGGGTACGAAGCCGCTTCTTTCACCACGACCCCCTTCACATACGGCTTTACCGCTTCAAAATCGTTCCAGTTGATGCCGTAGTTCCCGATGAGCGGGTAGGTGAACGTGACGATCTGGCCGTAAAAAGACGGGTCGGTTAATGTCTCCTGGTAACCAGTCATCCCGGTTGTAAAAACGATTTCCCCGTAAGCCGCTTTTTCACTGCCAAAACCTTCCCCTTTAAAAACCGTGCCGTCTTCCAAGAGCAGTTGCCTTTTCATTTCAATGCCAGCTCCTTTTCCCATACCAGTTTTCCGCTTCCCCATGTGGCTTGCGGGAAGCCTTTGCATACACACCCCAAAAACGGGGTATTTTTTCCTTTCGATAAAAAGCGATCCGGGTCAATTGTTTTTTCTTCTGCCAGGTTAACTGCCGTGATATCGGCGGGTGCCCCTGTTTTCAGCGTCCCGTATGGAAGACCGAACACGCTAGCCGGCTTTATTGTCATCCAGTCAACAAGCTGTTTTAGCGTAAATATGCCGGTTTCAACAAAATGTGTATATAAAAGCGGAAAAGCTGTTTCAAATCCGGTGATGCCAAATGGCGCCTGTTCAATGCCTTTTGCTTTTTCCTCCGCGGTATGCGGAGCGTGGTCAGTGGCGATAAAATCAATCGTGCCATCCAAAAGGCCTTCAATAAGGGCGTCGCGGTCTCTTTTCGACCGGAGCGGCGGGTTCATTTTCCAGTTGGCATCAGGGCCCGGGATGTCGTCTTCAGAAAGGAGCAAATGGTGCGGTGTCACTTCGGCTGTCACTGGAATGCCGGCCCGTTTTGCGTCACGAACAACCCGGACGGATTCTTTCGTGCTGATATGGCAGACATGATAATGGCAGCCTGTATGTTCTGCAAGCAACACGTCGCGGGCGATCTGCACCGACTCGCATACGGAAGGGATCCCTTTTAACCCGTGCGCCGCCGCGAAAGATCCGTCATGCACGCAGCCGCCCCGGATGAGCGAATTGTCTTCACAATGGGCGACGACCGCCATACCGAGTGTTTTTGCCTGTTCCATCGCAGCTAGCATCTGCCCCGCTTCCTGCACGCCGACGCCGTCATCCGTGAACGCGAAGGCGCCTGCTGCTTTTAAACCGGCAAAATCCACGAGTTCGCCGCCTTTTTCATCAAGGGTGATGGCAGCATAAGGGAGCACGCGCACAACTGCATCCCGGCTGATTTTTTCCTTTAGAGACAAAAGGCGCGCCGGCCGGTCGGTAACCGGTTTGGTGTTTGGCATCGCCGCTACCGTTGTAAACCCGCCTTTTGCCGCGGCCATCGTCCCGGTGCGGATCGTTTCCTTCTGTTCGAACCCCGGTTCCCGCAAATGCACATGCAAGTCGACAAACCCGGGGAGAACCGTAAGCCCCGTTGCATCATATACCTGTTCGCCCGCTTCTTTCAGTTCCGAGCCGGTTTCCGCAATTTTTCCATCTTTGATCCGGATATCCCGCTTTACCGATTCTCCCTTTTCATCTAAAACCATCCCGCCTTTAATTAACCAGTCCACTTGGCAAACCACCTTTTCTGTTTTGTCAAAATAGCGCGATCCATAGCAATTTTCATTTTTCAAGCTGTCTGGAAAACCGCTTTTTCTTTCTGTAAAATCGTTTTTAAAATCGCCATCCGTGCAAACACGCCGTTTTCCATTTGTTTAAAAATCCGCGACCGGCTGCATTCCACGAGGCTAGTTGCAATCTCGACATCGCGGTTGACCGGCGCCGGGTGCATAATGATGCTGCCCGGTTTCATCATCCGTTCCCGTTCCACCGTCAGCCCGTATGCGCGGTGGTATGCTTCTTTTGTCAGATGAGCGGTTTCTTGATGGCGTTCATGTTGGATGCGGAGCAGCATGACGACATCTGCTTCCGCTACGCCGTCATCGATCGGAACGTACGGGAGATGCATGGTCGGATCAAACCATTCTACAGGCCCCGAACATGTGACGGTGGCACCGAGCTTTTTCAATGCTTCGGCATTTGATCTGGCAACACGGCTGTGGACGATATCACCGATGATACACACCTTTAAGCCGCGGAAGCCGCCGAATTCCTGTTTGATCGTCAAAAGATCAAGCAGGCATTGGGACGGATGCTGGCCGCTGCCGTCTCCCGCATTGACAATCGAAAGCGCCAACCCTGCGAGCTGCCTGTAATATTCATCTTCCTGGTGGCGGATCACCACCACTTTGACGCCGATCGACTGCAGTGTTTTCACCGTGTCGTACAATGTTTCACCCTTTTGCACGCTTGATGCCCCGACTTCAAACGGAAGCAGCTCAAGGCCAATCCGCCGTTCTGCCACTTCAAAGCTGCATTTTGTCCGCGTGCTCGGCTCGTAAAACAAATTGGCTGCAAAAACCGGCTCCGGCGCTTTCCATACGGCCCCTTTTGAAAAGGCATCGGCTTCTTCCAGAAGTTCCAAAATTTCCTCATTGCCCAAATCGGATATCGTCAGAAAATGCTGCATGTTCCATCCTCCTTTGTTTTTCAGCCAAAAAAGCACCCTGCTTATGGCAGGGTGCGTGAAATGGCACGGCAAGTCAAAAGCCTTGCGCGGCCGGCACCCTTCCAAGCCTCTCCGGACTTGCAGTTAAAAGGTGTTCCGTATTCATTTCAATGAAAAAGCCCCTTTGCCGTGAGGGTACAAAGGGGCTTTCAAACCTCCTTTGCAAACCTCACAGGGCTTGCTTAAAAGGATTACACATCGTGGATTGTGACCAGGTCCCGCCCGTCCACATCCGTCAATTGTACAACGATTCTTTCCGACTGGCTCGTCGGGATATTTTTTCCGATAAAGTCGGGGCGGATCGGCAATTCCCGGTGGCCGCGGTCAACGAGCACCGCGAGCTGGATCCGGCTCGGGCGGCCGATATCCATCAGCGCGTCCATCGCCGCGCGCACTGTCCTGCCTGTATACAGCACATCATCGACAAGCACGATTTCTTTATCGGTGATGCTAGATGGCAGGTTCGCGCCTTTTACTTCCGGTTCGCCGTTTGCCGTTTTTTTCGATAAATCGTCACGGTACAGCGTAATGTCCAGCTCGCCGACTTCGACTTTGCGCCCTTCGATTTGCGCAATTCTTTCCGCCAGACGCTCGGCAAGGTAAATGCCGCGCGTTTTAATCCCGATGAGCATCGTATCTTCAATGCCTTTATTCCGTTCAATGATTTCGTGGGCGATCCGCGTCAACGCCCTGCGGATCATGATTTCATCCATTACTACCGCTTTTTGGGCCATGGTGTCTCCTCCCGAGAAAAATCAAAGCCTTCCGCACCGAAGGCAGGAAGGCTTTGTAAAATGAACGTTCCCTTGCCAGCCTCACGGGACTGTCTTTAAAAGGCTTATGAAGTTATTTTTACCTTACCCGTTTTTCATCCGTTTGTCAATCCTTTTTTATATCGAGCTTTTTGCGATGTTAACAATTTTTCTTTCAATGCAAATAGAACACCACCAGAAATATAATATTGTCAGATAAATATATGCCCATTTTCACTATAAAGTCAATTTTGCACGCTTAAAAAATGTACTGTTATCAGATAATTGTTGAAAAAATATAGAAATGTATCTAAAAAAAGGCGCACGAATCCAATGATCCACAAGCGCTTTTTTTGAAATTGATTTCCTTTATGTGGATAAGTTAAGAAACGAGGCTTCTCATTTTTTCAGCCTGGTTCTCTTTGATCCGGCCTAAGGCCATGGCTAACATGACACAGAGTGCCAGTCCACAACGCAGCTTCATTTTAGCCATTCCCCGAATTGTATGAAGTTCAAAGCCGAAAGAAGTATCAAGCCGGCTGTTCACGCGCTCTACAGCTGTACGTCTGTTGTATTCTTTTTTCCACTTATAGCTCGATCGATCAATGGGTGTAAAAATACGCCTGTCTTCAGATAATGAGATACGGAGCCCTTGTGCCACGGGGCATTGAGCCTTGCCTTCACATGTCACTCCCATTTGTTTCGCCGGGCAAAGTTTTTTTAGTTTCTGGCGGTCTTTCTCAAATCCCCCGTTGCACATTTCCCGTTGTTTACCTGTTTCAGGGCATACGCAGGATACGGTTCCTTTGTAGTTATAAACGACGTTTTCCTTTCCCGGGAGTAATCGTGTTTTGTCGGGGTCTTTCCACATATTGCGAATATCAATGATGGGCTTAATCTTATACGTATCCCAGAGTTTCGTAATCAGCTTCGTGTCATCATAACCCCGGTCTCCCGCCATCGTTTCCGCTGTTTTCAGAAGCTTTGGCTGCTTTTCTTCCATTTGCTCTAAGAGTTTATGCCCTTCCGTAATGTCTGACTCAGACGCTTTTGTAACCTTGAATGTTACCGGTAACTCGTAGGTTGCATCCACCACCAGATGCAGTTTGTAGCCAAACCATTTCACAACTTTTTGCCATGGGTTGCCTTCTTTTGTCACACCACTGTAAACCTTCTGGCTATGATTTGCATCCAGATCCCGGCGGCCATCCTCGGTTTCATGCTTGTTCGGATGTTTAGAAAACGATGAGATCGCCTTGCTGTCGATTGCCAAGCGTTTACCAAAATCCGGCAACCGTTCCAGGAGCTGTTCTACCAAAGTCTCAAACATTTTATCCATCATTTCTTCGTCACGGATTAGGGATTTTAGAAAGCGCGTATAGGCATATGAAGTTGGAACCTGCCCTTCAAAGCCACACATCTCCCTTAATTGGCCATTACGGGAGAGTTCACGGCGTAATTTCTCAATGCTTTCATGTTGAAATACAATGCCTGCCAAGATAGAATTCCACATGGCACGAACGGGGTAGTCATTACGGCCCTTCCCCCTTTTCTTTTCAAGGCTTTGCATGAACGCTTCATCAGGCATGTAGTCCAGTACAAGGCGAAGACGGTCTAAATCTCCAAGAATCTCAATTTCTTTCCATGTAAACAGACTCATTTGTGGTATAATAGCCATACAGGTGAACCTCCCAGTGTTAACTCCCAGTGTTAAGATGTTAGTCCTAAAACTATTTTAACCTACTGGGGAAACGGGTTCACCTGTTTTTGTTTCAGTGGGGTGGAATTTTTGTCCACTCCTTATTTTTTTATCATTTTTGCTTGTTTCCCCCTCTTTTTAGGGGGAAAATTTTTTTATCCTTTTTTCAAACCCTTGGGCTACAAGGAGTCTGTAACATCGCAATTACCTCATATCATGATGCTCACAACCCACGCCTGAGTGTGTTTAAAAGATGCGCGAAATCATCCGGCAGCGGTGCTTCAAATGTGAGCGTTTCTCCTGTGCGCGGATGGCGGAAACCGAGTACCCCAGCATGGAGCGCCTGGCCGCCGAAATCAATCGTTTTTTTCGGCCCGTATTTCGGGTCGCCTGCCAAAGGATGGCCGATATACTTCATATGGACGCGGATCTGGTGGGTGCGCCCCGTTTCAAGCCGGCATTCGATAAACGTAAACCGGTCAAACCGTTCCAGCACGCGGAAATGGGTCACCGCGTCTTTTCCGTTATCGACCACGGCCATCCGCTGGCGGTCAGCCGGGTCCCTTCCGATCGGGGCGTCAATGGTGCCGGCTTCATGCGGAATATTGCCGTGAACAAGCGCAAAATATTTGCGGGTTACCGTTTTTTCACTGAGCTGCGCCGCCAGCTTTTCGTGCGCGTAATCGTTTTTGGCCACCATTAACAGCCCGGATGTGTCCTTGTCAATCCGGTGGACAATCCCGGGGCGGAGCACGCCGTTAATACCCGATAGATCTTTGCAGTGGTACATCAGGCCGTTCACAAGCGTCCCTGTAAAATGCCCATTCGACGGATGGACAACCATGCCTTTTGGTTTATTGACGACAAGCACATCGGCATCTTCATAATAGATATCAAGATGCAAGTCTTCCGGTTCAATATCGGGCAATTCCGGCTCCGGCACCTCAATTTCAACCAAGTCGCCTGTTTGCAATCTGTAATTTGCTTTTTCTTTTTTGCCGTTTACGGTAATGTCACCATCTTTAATCCATTGCTGAACTTGTGATCTTGACCATTCTTCCCGGATAGAAGAGACCATTTTATCAAGCCGTTCATTTGCTTCGTGTTCAAGAATGGTGTGATCCATTTTTTCCATCAGTTTTCTCCTTTGTCTTTCTGTCTTCCAAAAGCATCGAAATCAGCAATAATACAACACCAATCGTTAAACTGGCATCCGCCACGTTAAAAATGGCAAAATCATAACTGCCGAAACGCAAATGGACAAAATCAACCACTTCGCCGCGGAACAGGCGGTCAATAAAGTTGCCGATTGCCCCTCCTAATATAAGGCCGAGGCTGATGCCGACTAGCGCCCTATCTTTCGCATATTTTTGTATGTAATAAAGAATGCCGGCAATGACAATTAGGGTAATGAGATAAAATAGCCACATCTGCCCTTCCAGTATGCTGAAGGCAGCGCCTGTGTTGCGCGTCGATGTGAGAAAAAAGAAACCCGGAATCACTTCGATGCTTTCCCCGAGCGCCATCCCTTTTAAAACGAGCCATTTGGCCAGCTGGTCCAAGATGATCACAATGAGTGCAACCGCATAATAAAAAATAACCAATCGCTTTTCCTCCGCCTGTGTTTACGGCAGGCGCAAAATACCGCCTGGTCCGGAATATATTTCTTTCTGCATTTTAGCATAAACAGCAGGAAGTGAAAAGAACGGACGGCTGGATCCGGTCCGCCCGTTCCTGCCAGCTTCTTTTAGGCGGAAACCATTTTTGCTGATTGAAGTTGCGCAAAAGCAATGCCCTTTTTGACATTTCTTTCTCCCTTTTCTAGTGAATAAGATCGTACGGGACGGTTACTTTGCCGTATGACAGGATGGTTTGCCGGTCCGCAGGCAACAGGGCAGGGATTTCCGCAAGGCCCGGGTCAACTTTCCGGGTGCCGTGGAACCCGTCCAATGCCGCCTCAATCTCTTTCAATTCCTCCTGAACCAGATGTTGCACAAGCTCATGTTTCGCCTCGTATACGGATAATTCAGCCCGTAGCGATTGCAGCCAAATTTTCGGATCTTTACGCATCTTCCAACAGCCTCCCCGCTTCTTTGTTGGTTTTAGCATTCCCGCAGGCAAGGCTTGTTTGCGGAAAAACGTTTTCTAAAAGTAACAAAATCATGCAGCGGCAAACGGTTTTTGCCAGTTAAAATCCGGCGCTGGCAATGGGCTGAAATCCGTTAAAAAAGCCGGCGCTGCATGTCTTCATGCAAGCCCCGGCTTAAAGCTTCACACTTCCCGCATCAATGTTTTCACAACTTGTGCACAGCGCGGGCAGAGCGTCGGATGGTCATGGTCCAGGCCGACTTCCGGCGTTACAACCCAGCACCGTTCGCATGTTTCGCCTTCCGCTTTTTCGACGACAATAGCCGCGTGTTCAAGCTTCAGCGCATTTTCCGGCGCGTCTTCAATGGCGCCTGCCACTTCAAATCCCGATACAATGAACAATTGCTTTTTGCTTTCCGAAATGCTGTCAAGCAGTGCTTTCGTCTCCTCATTCACATACAAGGTCACTTTCGCCGTCAGCGATTTCCCGATTACTTTTGCATTCCGCGCTTCTTCCAATGCTTTTAAAACGTCTCCGCGGAGCGCCATAAACGCATTCCATTTTTCTTCAAGCGCACTAGCATCCGGCAAATCCACATATTCCGGCATATCGGTCAGCTGGACGCTTTCTTCCGCGACACCCGGAATATACTGCCAGACTTCATCGGCTGTATGCGGCAAAATCGGCGACAACAGCTTGGTTAAGGAAACAAGGCATTCATACAAAACGGTTTGCATCGCACGGCGTTCCGGATTGTCTGCAAGCTCGATGTACAGCACGTCTTTTGCAAAATCCATATAGAACGAACTGAGGTCTGTGGCACAGAAATTGTTCACCGCATGGTAAATGGTGGCAAATTCGTACCGCTCATAAGCCTCCCGCACTTCTTTTACAAGCTTGTTCAATTTGACAAGCATAAACCGGTCGACCTCGCGCAACTCTTCATAGGCAACTTGGTGCCGGGCCGGGTCGAAGTCGTTCAGATTGCCCAGCATAAACCGGAACGTGTTGCGGATTTTCCGGTAGACTTCGGACACTTGTTTTAAAATTTCATTGGAAACCCGGACATCTGCCTGATAGTCAACGGAAGCGACCCACAAGCGGATGATGTCAGCCCCCAGCTGTTCAACCACTTTGCCAGGCAAAATCGTATTGCCGAGCGATTTGCTCATCTTCCGGCCTTCGCCGTCCAGCACAAACCCGTGGCTTAAAACGCCGTCGTACGGGGCGCGCCCTGTTACCGCCACACTGGTAATGAGCGACGAGTTAAACCAGCCGCGGTACTGGTCGGAGCCTTCAAGGTACAAATCAGCCGGCCGTTTCAAGCCTTCTTGTGCAGCCAGCACGCCCTGATGGGAAGAACCGGAATCGAACCAGACGTCCATAATATCCGTTTCTTTTTTAAATACGCCGTTCGGGCTGCCCGGGTGCGTAAAGCCTTCCGGAAGCAGGTCTTTCGCTTCCCGTTCAAACCAGACGTTTGATCCGTGTTTGCGGAACAGGTCGGACACATGCCGGATGGTTTCTTCCGTGATGATCGCTTCGCCGTTTTCCGCGTAAAAAACAGGGATCGGCACGCCCCATGCACGCTGGCGGGAGATGCACCAGTCGCCGCGGTCGCGGATCATGTTATGCATCCGGAGTTCGCCCCAAACAGGCGTCCAGTTGACCTCTTCAACGGCTTTCAAAATGTCATCGCGGAACATGTCAACCGATGCGAACCATTGCGATGTTGCCCGGAAAATTACCGGTTTTTTCGTCCGCCAGTCATGCGGGTACGAGTGCGTTAAAAACTTCAGTTTCAAAAGCGCACCTGCCTGATCCAGTGCTTCACAGATCGGTTTGTTGGCTTTGTCGTAAAACAGCCCTTCAAAACCGGGCGCGTCTTTTGTCATCATGCCTTTGTCATCTACAGCACAAATCACATCAAGCCCGTATTTTTTGCCGATGAGAAAGTCATCTTCCCCGTGTCCAGGTGAGGTGTGGACGCAGCCGGTCCCGCTGTCGGTTGTGACGTGGTCTCCGAGCATAACGAGCGAATCGCGACCGTACAGCGGATGTTTTGCAACAATGTACTCCAGCTTTTTCCCCGGAACCGTTTGAACGACTTCCGCGTTTTCCCATTCCAAAACGCTGCTTACTTCTTCAAGCAGGGCTTCGGCAACCAGATATTTGTTGCCGCCCGTTTTTACGACCACATAGTTGATCTCCGGATTGACGGCAATGCCGAGGTTTGACGGAATGGTCCAAGGGGTCGTCGTCCAGATGACGATTTTCGTATCCGTATCAAGCACGCCTTTTCCGTCTTTTACGTCGAACGCAACATAAATCGATGGCGATTTAATGTCTTTGTACTCAATTTCTGCATCTGCAAGCGCGGATTCGCTGGAAGGGGACCAGTATACCGGCTTCAGGCCTTTGTAAATATAGCCTTTTTTCGCCATTTCCCCGAATACTTTGATTTGCTCGGCTTCATATGCGGGCCGGAGCGTTAAATACGGATTTTCCCAGTCGCCGCGCACGCCGAGCCGTTTAAACGCTGTCCGCTGGCGATCGATTTGCTCATGGGCATATTTTTCGCACAGTTTCCTGAATTCGGCAACCGACATTGATTTCCGGTCTACGCCTTTTTTTGTCAGTTCCTGCTCTATAGGCAACCCGTGCGTATCCCAGCCCGGTACATAAGGGGCATGGTAACCTGTCATTGATTTGAACCGGTTGATGATGTCTTTCAATGTTTTATTCAGGGCGTGGCCCATATGAAGATCGCCGTTTGCATACGGAGGCCCGTCATGGAGCACAAACAAGGGCCTTCCTTCCGTGCGTTTCATCACCTTTTGATAAATATCCATTTCTTCCCATTTTGCCTGGATTTGCGGCTCTTTTTTCGGCAAATTTCCACGCATCGGGAAATCCGTTTTCGGCATTAAAAGTGTATCTTTGTAATCCATGCTGATCCTCCTGCCTTTTGCATATTGTATTTTGAATTTTTCGTTATGTTCAGCCTTGCCAAAAATCCAATAAAAAAACCTTCCCATCCCCAAAATAGGGACGAGAAGGTTCCCGCGGTACCACCCTAGTAGGCATTCCATATGCCCGCTCGACATCCGTAACGTGGAAGGTCCCGCTTAACTCTACTGGCCTTTTCGGCGTTCAAGGCAAGAACTCAAGGGGGATGTTCAGGCTGCGCGCTTTGCCGGGCTCGCACTGTCCCCGGCTCGCTTGGAAAGCTTTCACAACCCTACTGCCCTGTCATCGTTTTTTCGTATACAGTATTGAATGTATTCCATTATAGTTGACCCTTTTCGGATTCGTCAAGTCTGATTTGCTTCTTCTTCTTCGAGCTCAAAGTCCGTGGCATCGACTTCAAATTCCATCAGCTTTTCCCAATCGTCGCTATCAATCAGGTCAAGCTGCGCCTCAATCAGCATTTTAAAGCGCGTCCGGAAGACTTTCGACTGTTTTTTCAGCTCTTCGATTTCGAGCGCAATTTTTCTTGCTTTCGAAAGGGCTTCATTGACAATCCGATCGGCATTTTTTTCCGCCTCGCGGATGATCAGTTTCGCTTCTTTCTGGGCATTGCCCTTGACTTCTTCCGCCGCTTCCTGGGCAACAACAATCGATTTATTTAAAGTTTCCTCAATGGAAGTAAAATGGCTCAGGCGTTCGTTTAATGATGCCACCTTATCTTCCAGGTTTTTCTTTTCGCGGATCAGCATTTCATAATCTTTGATCAGCTGGTCAAGAAATTCATTTACTTCATCTTCATCATAGCCGCGAAACCCTTTGCTGAACTCCTTATTATGTATATCTAAAGGCGTTAAAGGCATGTGGCCACCTCCTGTTCAATTTGCCTTTCGATTGCAAGATTCCCCTTCTTTTTTATATTATAATGGAATTCGACGATTTTTTGGGAAAATCCTGCTAATCCATCAAATTATTTTAAAATCCCTGCCACCATTCGCCACTTTTCTTTCTTCGTTTTGCCTTCCACGCGGATGAGCCGGCTTCTCCCGTACCCCCTAGCTGAAAAAGTATCACCTTCCTCGCACTGGAATGCCGGATCTTCCACTGTTTTCCAGTTCACTTTTACAAGCCCGTGCTCAATCAGCGCCCGCGTTTTTTGCCTTGAAATATTGTAAACGGCGGATAAAATCGCATCAAGGCGGAGCGAACTGACGGTGGCCTGTTTTTCAAGCCAGCGTTGCTGTTGCCCGATGGCCTCGCCCAACTGCATTTTCGTAAGGGTAACCGGCGTTTTTCCAATTTGCCGGAATTCCATTTGAATAAAGTCCGAAAGTTCCGCTGCCACGAAAAACTGAATGCGCCCTTCCCCGATTAAAATATCCCCGAATTTTTCGCGTTTCAGGCCGAGCGCCATCAGCGAACCAAGCACATGTTTATGTTCAAAGGAAACAAATTTGGCAGGGTAATGGACTTCGAATAAGGCAAGATGGAAGTCGTCCTCATCCGGAGAAAAATAGTCAGGAAAAAGCAGCATTCTTTTCCGCTCACTCTCTCTGTATCCGCCAAAAGCCCGGACAGAGACTGCGCCGTGGTTTCCGATCACCGTGTTGACAATCCGCTGCATGCGCGGATCCAAAAAATCCGTCAGTTCAGGGGCATACGCATCTTTCACGTATTGTTTCCAGGTCAGCACCTGGTCAATAAATTCCTTTTCATCCGGCCGGAAATGCTGGTAAATCGAATCCATTTATCTTTGCTCCTTTTAAAAAAAGGAACTGCACAGTCCCTTTTTCTGAAAATGGCTTTTTTACATGAACCAAGAAAAAATTTGCGCAATGCCGGCTCTTGCCAAATCCAGGACAAAAAAAGCGACGATCGGAGAAATATCAATCATGCCGATCGGCGGAATGATTCTGCGGAAAGGGTCAAGATAAGGTTCCGAAACGCGCGCAAACAAACGCCCGATGTCGGTGTCCCTGAGATTAAACCACGACATAAAGATATAAATCAGGAGAATGTAAGAGTAAATTCTCATGAGAAGCAGAATGATGTTTAAAATTGAGACTAAAATTGGATCCATCCGGTTTATGGCCACCTCGTATCGTCATATTCCTGCCCCTGCAGGAATTCAGAAATTTTTCCGGAAACTTCCACGTTATCCGGCGTACAAAGAAAAATATTGCTGCCGACTCTCTGGATATCGCCTGCAATGGCATACACCGTTCCGCTCAGAAAATCGACAATCCGCTTCGCCTGGTCATGCGGCATGCTTTGCAAATTGACGACCACCGCGCGCCTGTTTTTCAAATGGTCGGCAATTTCCTGTGCATCGGCATATACCCGCGGTTCCACCAGAATGACTTTTGAAGACTTTTGGACGCTTTGCAGGCTGACCACATTTTGCCGCGCATGCCGGACCGGTTTCTCAGCGGGCTGCTCGGGTTCTTCATACTCTTTTTCCATCATTTCTTCTTCCTGGTCTTCGTATTCATCATCAAGCAAAAAGAATGACTTAAATTTCGTTTTCAGTCCCATTCCATTACACCTCCGTTTGTTTTCCCTTATCCGACAAGCGCAGTGCCGATTCTGACAAAAGTCGCCCCTTCTTCTACTGCAATTTCAAAGTCGTTGGACATCCCCATCGACAATTCGCGGCACGGAGCGTAATCCAAATGCAGTGATTCAATGTCCTGCTGCAGTTGTTTCAGCCCGCGGAATGTGCGCCGGATGACGTCCTCATCTTCCGTAAGCGGCGCCATCGTCATCAGACCCGCAACGCGAATATGCGGAAAATCCTTCAGTTTGCGGACAAAATCCACCACTTGCCCGGGCGCCATCCCGTGTTTCGATTCTTCCCCGGAAACATTCACCTGAATAAAGCAATTGATTTCTTTATCCAATTTTGCCGCCCTTTTTTCGATTTCCTCTGCAAGGCTCAGACGGTCCAAAGAGTGTATGTAGCTGACTTTATCAATAATGTTTTTGACTTTCCTTGTCTGCAGCGTCCCGATAAAATGCCAGACGGGACGGTTTCCGAGCGCCTCGTATTTTTTTAGAAGACCGTCATCGCGGTTCTCGCCTAAATGCTGAATGCCTGCTTCCAGTGCCTCTTTTGCTCTTTCTGTTGTGACATATTTCGTTACTGCAATGATTTCCACATCCCCGCGGCTTCTTCCTGCCCTTTGGCACGCTTTTTCAATTTTTTCGTTGATGCGCGCGAGGTTTTCCGATACTTTCATTTCTCCGGTGCTCCTTTTATCCCAATAAAGCCAAGCATTCTCCCGGTAGCGCCGTGATCGCGCCGGTGCGAAAAAAAGTCTTCTTCACAACAGCTTGTGCACAGGCTGCTGATTGCGATCCGGCTTTCCGGAATGCCTGCCTGCTGTAATATGATTTTGTTTAACTGCTTTAAATCAAGTGCATACTGGCCGGGTGATTTTTCCACGTACGGTAATTTTTCTTCTTTGCCAGTCCAAGGGCGGACAGCCTGGATGACACGGTCATCAACAAGATAGCATTCGCCGCAAATGGACGGCCCGATAACGGCTTCTATTTCATCAAGCGGTACGCCATCCTTTACCCATTTTTCAACCATTTTAGCCGCAATCCCGCGGGTGGTTCCTTTCCACCCGGCATGTGCGATCCCGACGCGCCCGTACTTCGGTGCGAAAAAGAAAACCGGCACACAGTCCGCAAACGCCAGCACAAGCAATATGTCTTTTTCATCGGTATACAATCCGTCCGTATGCGGAAAAGCGGAACGATAATCAGCCGCCCCCTTGCCGGCATCTTTATGCGTGACCCGTTGCACATGGTCTTCATGCGTTTGTTCAGCCCCGATCCAGTTTGATAAAGGGAATCCGGCCGCACTTGCAATGATCTCTCGGTTTTTCTTCACCGCTGCAGGGTCATCGTTCACATGGAAAGCAAGGTTTAAACTGCCGGGAAAATTTGTGCTTGTGCCGCCGTTTTTCACTGTAAATCCGGCACATAACCCGTTTTTTTGCCAGGCACCGACAGAATAATACACGTCCTGTGTTTTTATAAACGGTTCTCTCATCTCGCCTCACCCGGTTTCTCTTTTGTACTATTATACCTTTTTATCCATATGTCTTCTATAGATTTTAGCATTCAATCCGTTTTTTCCGTACTGATTTTATTTATAGCAAATTTCATCAAAATTCTCTACTTTTTAGCTTAAAAACGAGGATGATTCAGAAATTCCTCAGATGTAACAGGTTTGTAACGCAACTAATAAACTGCTGTTACCTCTCTGTTATATAAGACTGCTATTCTTTCAATAACAAAAACTTACATAACAGAGGGAATGAATTTGAAAAAAACTTTAGTATCACTACTGACTGTTTGTATGTTGTCTATTGGGACGGGCCATGCATTTGCAGCAACAACAACATATACGGTGAAGCCGGGAGATTCATTATATAAAATTGCCGGTAAATATCATGTGACTGTGGCACAGTTAAAAAGCTGGAACCACTTGAGGTCAAATATGATCCGGGTGAAGCAGAAGCTGAAAATCCAGACGAAAACGCCTGCAAAAAAAGTTTCATCTTCGTCTTCTTCTTACCGCACGATAACGGTGAAAGCAACGGCTTATACAGCGGGTTCCGGCGGCGGGATTACGGCGACCGGCTTCAACTTAAAAAGACATCCTTCCGCAAAAGTGATTGCGGTCGATCCAAAGGTGATCCGGCTCGGTTCGAAAGTGTACGTTCCGGGTTACGGGATGGCTGTTGCCAGTGATACCGGCGGGGCTATCAAAGGGAAAAAAATTGATGTCTTTATTTCAAGTAAAAAGAAAGCCCTCCAGTGGGGCCGAAAAACGGTGACAATTAAAGTGTATAAGTAAAAAACGGCTGCGCGGCCGTTTTTTTCTTTGTCAGGCCGCGCTTATTTTCTCGGTTCCTGCAGCTGCTGCTGGGTATAGGCCGACTCTTTAAACCTGACGAGGATCACATCGGCGCCGATTTTGACGATGTTGCTCCACGGGATGACCACTTCGTCCTCTTTTCCAAATAAGCCGAACATTTTCCCCGACGAGCCGCCGACAATGATGCTTTCAATTGTGCCATTATCCAGATTGATATCAATATCTTCCACGTTTCCGAGTTTTCTGCCGTCCGATATGCTGACAACATCTTTCACTTGAAAATCTGAAATTCGGACCATCTGCTCTCCCCCCTGCTGTCTTTCCGACATGTAATACAAGTTTATGCACGGGGGGCGGATTTTACGAATAGAAAAGCGGAGGCGTTGCCGGACAAGGATTTCAAAGCCCCCTTTAATAAAGGGGCGGAAATCCATACGCCGACGGGCAAGCGCCCTCCGCTTTTCTTATTGTCCAGCTCCGGCTCCTAGCGGCTAGCGGATTTTTGCGTCTTCTCCTTTCGATAAGCGGGCATCGATTCGCCTGTCGGCTCATCGTGTTTCCTTTATCTCGGTCGAAGACTACAAAATCCGTACGCCGCTGTACAGTCGCCTCCGCTTTTCTTTGTCCAGCTGCGGGCGCTGTCGGCTAGTGAATTTCCAGTCCCCTCCCCTACGATAAGTCAACATCGGCTCGTTCCTCGCCGTGTTTCCTTTATCTCAGTTCGGGGACTATGAAATTCATACGCCGACGAGCAAGCGCCCTCCGCTTTTCTTACTACTGTATATTTTTGTTCATTTGTTTGATGGCTGCTTTTTCGAGGCGGGAGACTTGGGCTTGGGAGATGCCGATTTCTTCTGCGACTTCCATCTGTGTTTTTCCTTGGAAAAACCGTTTGCGGATGATCATTTTCTCCCGCTCGTTCAGGCGCCGCATCCCTTCCTGCAAGGCGATTTCTTCAATCCATTGCGAATCTTTGTTTTTTTCGTCACTCACCTGGTCCATGACATAAATCGGATCCCCGCCGTCGTTATAAATCGGTTCAAACAGCGATACGGGATCCTGTATGGCATCAAGTGCAAATACAATATCTTCGTGCGGAACATCCAGCTCTCTGGCGATTTCTTCTGTTGTCGGTTCTTTCGAAGTGGCGCTCATCAGCTTTTCCCTTACTTGCATGGCTTTATAAGCAATATCCCTCAAGGAGCGCGATACGCGGATCGGATTATTATCCCGTAAATAACGCCGGATTTCGCCGATAATCATCGGCACGGCGTACGTTGAAAAGCGGACATTTTGATTCAGATCAAAATTATCGATGGATTTCATGAGTCCGATACAGCCGACTTGAAACAGGTCGTCCACATATTCGCCGCGGTTGTTAAAGCGCTGAATGACGCTTAACACAAGGCGCAAATTGCCATTGACCAGCTTTTCTCTTGCAGACGTATCGCCGGCATGCATTTTCTTTAAAAGATCCCTCATTTCCTCATTTTTCAAAACGGGAAGCTTGGAGGTATCCACCCCGCAAATTTCCACTTTGTTGCGCTTCAAATCTTTTCCCCCCTTCAGGACTCAGGAGCTGCTGTTCAAAAAACAGTATCTCCCCGGGTGGGAAATTTATGCACTGCGCAAAAAGCGGGAATTGCCTGCGGAAGATGCCCGGACATTGCCGTTCCTGCTTCCCGCCCGCCTGCAAATTTTCCTGCTATACCATTTTATTGAATTCTTTACGCAATCTTTTGATTATTCTTTTCTCAAGCCGTGAAATATAGGACTGGGAAATGCCGAGCATATCGGCGACATCTTTTTGTGTTTTCTCTTCCTGCCCTTTAAGGCCGAAACGCAATTCCATAATCTGTTTTTCCCGGTCCGACAAACGGTGCAAGGCGCTGTAAAGCAATTTTTTATCGACATTTGCTTCAAGGTCCCTTGTAATGATATCATCGTCCGTGCCGAGCACATCCGAAAGCAGCAGCTCATTGCCGTCCCAATCGATATTTAGCGGTTCATCAAACGAAACTTCGGACCGGAGCTTATTGTTCCGCCTTAAATACATCAAAATCTCATTTTCAATACAGCGGGAAGCGTATGTCGCCAGTTTGATCTTCTTTTCCGGATTAAACGTATTCACGGCTTTAATGAGGCCGATTGTGCCGATGCTGATTAAATCTTCAATATTGATGCCGGTGTTTTCAAATTTGCGCGCAATGTAAACGACAAGGCGCAAGTTGCGTTCAATGAGGAGCGAACGTGCTGCCTTATCCCCTGCCGGCAGTTTTTTTAACAGCATTTCTTCTTCTTCTTTGGAAAGCGGGGGCGGCAGGGCTTCATTCCCGCCGATATAATAAATTTCATCCGCTTTCAGCCCGAGCTTGAATAGGAGTTTGTACCAAAAATAAGCGAGTTTTAACCGTAAATGTTTCATATTCATCCTCCTTTAAAGTCACCATCAGGCGGATTGCGCAGCTTCTGCCATCATTTGCGGGTGAACAATGCAGCTGAATGCATCATCCCCGGATAAACATTGTGCCGAAAAAGAAATCAGCACTTTTTTTACAGGCCATGTCCGGTTTCCGCTCGTCAGTTGTACCTCATCCGGCTTGTACGCTAAAAGAAGCGATTGTTTCCCGACTGTTTTTGCCGGGATGAACCGGACGCGGCCGGCCCATTCGTCAGGAAGTGTAGCACTTCCGTTCAAAAGACGGGTCGCATCTTCCGCAAGCACCGCAATTTCTTCGGGGAGATGCTCACGGACGGGCAGGATGGAAAGGATCATCACTGGCAGCTTTGTCAGCGGATCATATAACTGGTTGCCGCTATCCACCAGCCCTTTTACTGTAAAATCACTTTCCCCGATGCGAATATAAACATCGACAAGCTGGTCATACTTGATTTTCGCCATTTCAAGCCCCTGAATCCGGTTCTTTGAAAACAGCCATGCCGCCGGAAGACCGAGCGCAACAAACGCCCAGCTGACCGGGTCGCCAAATCCCCCCGCCGCAGCTTTAAGCATTTTCACCTGCATGTCGAAGTGAAAGCTTAAAAAGTAGTGGGCCCCCATTAAAATGCCGCCCATCAGAAACGTGGCAAAATAAAAGGTTAGGAGATTTGAAAAAAAATAGCGCCACCGCTTATAGCCGAAAACTGCAAATACCATGATGCCGGAAAAAAGCAGCTTTACAACCGGATTACCGGCATAATAAGAAAGCTGCGGCATAAAGCCCATGATGATGATCGCTGAACCGATGAGCCCGCCTGCAAGAATCCGGAGCAGGCGGGCCGGCCGTTTTAAGGCAATGCTTGTCAGCCACAACAGCAGGCTGTCGGCAAGAAAATTCAAAAGCCAGATGGCATCCATATATACAACCAAACGCATCCCCCCTGTCTCCGCCTCAAATGAATCCGCAGCCGTCCCGCCAAAACGGCCGCTTTTGCCCGGGCCGCGTGCCCGAGGCTGCGGAATGCTTGCCGCAATGCATCCTGTGCCGGTTTTCGTATACTAACCCGGTAACGTTGTTGAAAGGTACATCGACTAAGGCTTTACCCGGTGATTGTTGCTGAAAGGTGCATCTGCTGCGGCTTTAAGAACGCCAATCCGGTGAATGAATCATGGCGCAAACCGGTCCGCGCAGTTCCGGCATGTTCCGGTTTCCAGGCGGACCGCTTTGCTCGATTGCTGCATCTGTCCTTCTTGATTTGATTTATGGCTAGTATAACGCACCCGGAGTATTAAAGTGTGTCAGTTTCTGCTGGCAAAAAAACAGAACTTTTCATTTTTTTAGCCGAAAAGTGTCAAGCGTGCTTGCCGGATAGTCCCGCTGTCACACCGGTATTCACCGAAAAGAAAAAACCCGGCTGGATAAGCAGACAACATCTGCAAATCCAAAACGGGTTTAAAAAATTTTCAAACGCAAAAGAGCCCATCTTTGCTTTCAGGCAATGGCCTGGAAAGCAGAGACGGGCTCTTTCATTATTTTCTTCTGTTCCGGTTTCGCAAAAAAGTCGGAATATCAAGTGTATCTTCACTGTACTGAACGGCGCGTTGCGGTTCAGACTGGGGTTCTTCACGCTTTGTTTCGCGTTTTGCCTGTTGGTTCAAGGCCGGCCTTGATTGTCCGAGCGACGGGCGCTGCTTGCTCTGGGTCTGCGCTTCTTCATTAAAGCCGGTTGCAATGACCGTAACCACGATTTCGTCCTTCAGGCTTTCATTGATAACGGACCCGAAAATCATATTGACTTCCTGGTCTGATGCGGAGGCGACAATATCGGCCGCTTCCTGCACTTCATACAAACTTAAATTTGCGCTGCCGGTAATGTTCATCAGCACGCCTTGTGCACCGTCAATAGACGTTTCAAGCAGCGGCGACGAAATGGCTTTTTTTGCCGCCTCTGTCGCACGATTTTCCCCGGAAGCGATCCCGATTCCCATCAATGCTGAACCTTTATTGGTCATAATTGTTTTGACATCCGCAAAATCCAGGTTGATCAGGCCCGGTACCGCGATCAGGTCGGAAATCCCTTGTACGCCCTGGCGCAGCACATTATCCGCTTCCCGGAATGCTTCTAGCATCGGTGTGCTTTTATCGACAATTTCCAGCAGGCGGTCATTCGGGATCACGATCAGCGTATCGACCGCTTCTTTCATGGCACTGATGCCGCCGGCCGCCTGGTTTGCCCGTTTGCGGCCTTCGAATGTGAACGGCCTTGTAACCACACCGACCGTCAGCGCCCCGAGTTCCTTTGCGATATGGGCAATGACCGGCGCCGCCCCTGTTCCGGTGCCGCCGCCCATCCCGGCTGTCACGAACACCATATCCGCACCCTTTAACGCTTCTTCAATTTGTTCTTTGCTTTCTTCGGCCGCTTTCCGCCCGACTTCCGGATTTGCGCCGGCACCGAGGCCACGCGTTAATTTTGCGCCAATTTGCATTTTAATTTCAGCTTTGGAAAGGTTTAATGCCTGGGCATCCGTGTTTACGGCAATAAATTCAACGCCCTGCAGATCATGTTCAATCATACGGTTCACGGCATTGTTGCCGCCGCCGCCAACGCCGATAACTTTTATCGTTGCCAAAGCGTCTACATTGGTATCGAACTCTAACATTCACTAATCCTCCTAATTCGTATTGCGTATCTTATCCCGGTCCTGCTGCCGGACGGGCTCCGGTTTTTTCGCACATGATGCCGGCAGGCTATTCGAAAAACAAACCAAAGAATTTTTTCATTTTCGATGACATTTTTTCTTCCTGACCGGAAGCTTGTTTTGGTTTGGACTGCGGCTTTTTCGCCGGTTTCGGTTCCGCATACTCCATTCCGGCTGCCACCAGGCGGGAGCTGACATTTTTCCCTTCCAGCCGCGCATTTTTCGCAGCGTACTGGATCAGGCCGACCGCCGTCGTATATTGCGGCTCACGGACACCGATATAATCCGGAATGGCAACTCTTACGCGGTTTTGAAAGACCGTTTCTGCAAGCTCCGGTACACCGGGCATATTTGCAGTGCCCCCTGTCAGCACAATCCCGCCCGGCAAATCATGGACGCCGATCTTCCTCAGTTCCTGCTGGATAAACAAAAAGATTTCTTCTAATCTAGCTTCTATAATATCAGAAATTTGTAATTGGTTAAATTGTTCTTTTTGTTCACTGCCGATGATCTGTACATCAAAAACATCGTCTTCGAGCGCATCCTGGCTGAACGCGTGCCCGTGCTTCAGTTTGATTTTTTCCGCATCTTCCGTTGAAGCCCTTAGACAGATGGACAAATCTTTTGTGATATGGTCCCCGCCGACGGGCAGCACGCTCGTTGTCCGGATATGGCCGTTTTCAAAAACAGCCAGCGTCGTCGACCCGCCGCCGATGTCAACGAGTGCCGTCCCGAGTTCCATTTCATCTTTTGACAGCGCAATGGCACCGGCTGCAAGCGGCATGAGAACAATTTCCGCGATGGTCAGGCCGGCCTTTTCAACACAGCGCAATGTATTATGTAAGATCGTTTTGGAAGTCGTGACAATGATGCCTTCCATTTCCAATCTGACACCGATCATCCCGCGAGGATCATGTATTTCATCCAAACCGTCCACAATGAATTGCTTCGGAATGACATTCACAATCTCTCTTTCGGGAGGAATAGAAAGCACTTGCGCCGCATCCATCACTCTTTGTACATCCCCATCCGTAATTTCCCGGTTCTCGCTCTGGACCGCCACCACCCCGTGGCACGGCTGCAGCATCACATGATTGCTGGCAATGCCGACGATCACGTGGTCAATTTTCATGCCGACCATTCTTTCCGCTTGTTCAATTGCCCGCCTGATGGACAGGACGGTTTCATCTATATCTACAATCGATCCTTTTTTAATGCCTTCGGACCTGACATTGCCAACCCCAATAATATTTAATGAATCATTGCCCATTTCGGCAATGATGACTTTCGTGGCAGATGTACCGATGTCAAGACTCACATATATTTCACTGCTGTTCATACTGCGGCACCTCCCTTTGCCTTTCGATCAAACGCAATCCGCCTATGTTAAAGCGCCATTTTTCCCAATTCGTCTCTTCTGAGGCGGGCTCTTTTTGCCGTTCCGTCCGTGAGTCCGCCAGAAGCCTCCATTCAAAAAGGTGATTATAAACAAAGTATTCTGCGTCATAATCAAATTCCCTTTTTTTCAATCGGACTTTTTTCATTTTCTTTTGGTGATCAAAATATTTCCAGTCTCAAAATATAGCAATTCCTAAAATTTGGTTTCATCATAAGTCTACACTAAGATGGACACGGAGAAAAGCGAAATTTTTTCATGTCTACTTCGAATCGTAAGCTTTAAAATACGAACCGACTTCGAGGTCAATCACACCTTTTTTCTTCGGGTCAAGCTGACTGATGATCGAAGGGTAATGCGCCATCTTTTCTGCGAACGACGGAATGCTTGCGCGCACTTCAAAACCGTTATTCATGTACAGGGTGACAAGGTCACGGTCAACGTTTGAAGGGGTATAGCGGACTTCCGAAATGGCATTTGTGATCGAATCCGGCAATTTTTGCATCTGGCGGATCATTTCATGCAAATGCGTATCCTGTTTGAAACCGGTAAATATCAGGCTTGCGGCCGGAATTTCTTTCACTGTTCTTTTGACGACCGAACCGTTATCCAAAACCGGCAAAAAACCGCCTTTCTGCTGTAAATACCCGATTTTTTGATGCTCTTTCACTTTTATGTAAAGCGTATTCGGCAAGGAAATGCCCACTTTCACCGAATCAACTTCAGGGATGGATGCGATTCTTTTCCGGACTGCGTCTTTACGGATATTCCATATATTCTCACCCGTGGCAATGCCGCTTTTTTTCAAAATGTACGGCTTGCTGACCGCCTCATTTCCCTCTATCTGAATGCGGTGGACGCGGCTCAGCGGGGACTCGAGGTAGATGATCAGCATCACCAGCATAAAAAAAACCGTCAGCAGCATGATGAGCCGCCGGTTCGTTTTTCGGCGGCGCTGCTGCTTTAATTTCGGGATCCGGTCTTCCAGCGAAACGATGTTTTTGTCAGACCGCGCCATTTTGTTCCTCCCTTTTTTATTTGCCGCATCACGATTTGGCTTTTGCGGCCAGATTTTCCATCACTTCATAAAGCCGCCATGAAGCGTCACGAATACCGAGCTTGCGGGCGGCCGCCTGCATTTTCTCCATCTGTTCCCGATCCAGCAAAATTTTATCAATCAAGGATACGAGCTTTGCGGAAGATAAATCTTTTTCAAGCAGCATAAAAGCTGCGCCGTTTTCCACGAGTGTTTTCGCGTTTTTTTCCTGGTGATTGTTTGTCACATAAGGGCTCGGGATTAAGATACTTGGCAAACCGAGCGCCGTCAGTTCGGCCAATGTGGTTGCCCCTGCCCTTGAGACGACAAGATCCACCGCTCGCAACACTTCCGGCATATTGTGGATAAACGGTACCACCTTGATATTTCCTTTTTCGCCGATCAATGCAATTTCTTTTTTGACGGCCTCATAATGCACATCCCCTGTCGCATAAATGACCTGGTAATTTTTTTGTGCAAAATTGGAAAAAGATTTCACAACCGCTTCATTAATCGGGCGTGCCCCGCGGCTCCCGCCGAAAATGAGAACGGTTGGAAGCGTTGTTTTCAGGTTGAAACCGGAAAGGACGCCGCGCCTTTTGTCCCCGATCACTTCCGATGCGCGCGGATTGCCGGTCAGCACCACTTTTTTCTCATCAAAAAAAGATTTTGCAGATTCAAAGCAAATGGCCACTTTGTCAACGTACCGGCTTAAAAATTTATTCGTCAGCCCCGGCACGCTGTTTTGTTCGTGAATGATGGTCGGGATGTGCAGTTTGGCGGCAGCGTAGACAACCGGACCGCATACATACCCGCCTGTTCCGATGACCACATCCGGCTTGAATTCGCGGATGATTTTTTTGCACCGGCTTACCCCTTTTAGAAAGCGGACAACCGTTTTGACATTTTCAAACGAAAGGGAGCGTTTAAACCCCGTAATATGAATCGATTTGAACGGAATGTTTTCCCGCGGCACAAGCCGGGATTCGAGCCCTTTTTCCGTGCCAATATACAAACATTCCGTGTCAGGATGTTTCTGTTTGATCGTTCTGATCAATGCCAGGGCCGGATAAATATGCCCGCCTGTTCCGCCCCCGCTGACAATGATTTTCATGTTTTTCCACCTCAGGACGCCGTGCTAGGTTGCACGGGTATCAATATATGATGTTTGAAACATTCATTTTTCTATATTACTATATTTTAAACGACAATGGGTGCACAGTAAAACGATTATTACCAAAATGTTAACTTGTTGTCAAACGAAAAAAGAACCCCTTTATGAGGTTCTCCTTCCGTTACAGCCGGGAATGGCGGCTGATGTTTAAGAGCACGCCGACTGAGACAAGCATCAACGTCAAAGAAGAGCCGCCGTAACTGATGAACGGAAGCGTAATGCCTGTAACCGGGATCAGGCCGATGACAACGCTGATATTGATCATCACCTGGATCGCGATCATGGAAATAATGCCGACTGCGAGCAGGCTTCCGTACAGATCGGGTGCGCCAAGTGCGATCCGGATGCCGCGCCAGAGCAATAGCGCAAACAAAATCAGGACAAAAGTCCCGCCGATAAAACCGAGCTCCTCGGAAAGAATGGCAAAGATAAAATCATTTTGCGGTTCCGGCAGATAGTGGAATTTTTGTTTGCTCTCCCCAAGCCCCATGCCGAACAGGCCGCCTGGACCGATCGCAAGGAGCGACTGGATAATTTGAAATCCTTTCCCCTGCGGATCGGACCATGGATCAAGGAAAGAGGTGATCCGTGCAATCCGGTATGGAGCCGATAAAACAAGAGCGACAAAACCGCCCACTCCAAGGAGCCCGAGCATGACAAAATGGGCAATGCGGGCGCCGGAAACAAAAATCATGATGATGCATGTCCCAAGCATCACCGTTCCCGTTCCAAGGTCCGGCTGCAGCATAATCATCCCGAAAGCAACAAAAACGAGCGCCAGCGCCGGGAGCATGCCTTTTTTAAAAGTCGTAATGTATTTCTGGTTCTCCGATAAAAATTTTGCCAAATACGCGATCAGCGCCATTTTAATGAATTCAGAAGGCTGGATGGAAAATGCGCCGACCCCGATCCAGCTCCGCGACCCGTTCCGTTCAAGCCCGATGCCGGGAATCAAAACAAGGACGAGCAGCACAAAACAGATGACCAGGATCGTTTTCGCCCATGCCCGCCACGTCCAGTAATCAATGCGCATCACGAAAAACATCGCTGCCACGCCGAGCCCGGCAAAAAGCAGCTGCCGCTTCAAAAAATAAAATGCATCGTTAAATTTGTATTCCGCCACGATTTCGCTCGCGCTGAACACCATCAGAAGCCCGGTTGCAAGCAGCGCCACGGTCACAATGATTAATAAAAAATCGGGATTCGTTTTTTTCGACGGCATCCGCGCCCACCCCAGAAAAGATTTAGAACTTCCCGCAAAAACCGGTAACCCGCACCGGCTAAAAGCGGGCCAAGCCCTTATCTTAACTTATGCACGGCGTCGATGAAAATATCACCACGAATTTCAAAAGATTTATATTGGTCCCAGCTGGCACATGCCGGCGACAGCAAAATGCAATCACCCGGTTCGGATAATGCCCATGCGACCGGGACCGCTTCTTCCACGTTTTCCACCGTGCGGATGACCGGAATGCCTGCTTTTTTCGCGGTGCTTTCCAGCTTCGGCGCGGTTTCTCCGAAAGTAATCAATGCTTTTACATATTTCAAAGCCGGGATCAGTTCATCAAAGCCGTTGCCACGGTCAAGCCCGCCGGCAAGCAGAATGACCGGCTGATGGAAAGCGGCAAGCGCGGCTTTGCAGGCGAGGATATTGGTCGCTTTTGAATCGTTATAAAATTTCCGTCCTTTGATTTCGCCGATATATTGCGTCCGGTGCTTCACGCCTTTAAACGTTCCGAGCACCCCGCTGATGGCATCATTACTTGCTCCCATCAGCTTGGCAGCGGCGACAGCGGCTAAAATATTTTCCAGATTATGGTCTCCCGGCAGCACAATGTCAGCGCGGTCCATGATTTTTTCGCCTTTCCACATGATGCTGCCGTCTTTTACCGATGCGCCGTCTTCAACATATTCCTTCGTTGAAAAAGGAATAATTTTTGCTTTCGTGAAGGAGACCAGATCCCACAGTTCCGGCTGGGCATGGTTCAGAATCAGGAAATCATCCTCTGTCTGGTTTCGGGTAATATTTGATTTTGCTTTTGCATAAGCTTCTTTTGTCCCGTGATAGTCGAGATGGGCTTCATAAATATTCGTGATGATGGCAATATGCGGCCTGAATGTTTGCACGCCCATCAGCTGGAAAGAAGACAACTCCACCACCATCTGCTGGTCCGCGCGTGCTCTTTGCGCCACCGTGGAGGCCACTTTGCCAATATTTCCGGCAATTAACGGATCAAGATGCGGATCCGCCTGGAAAATTTCATAAATCAACGTGGTAGTCGTCGTTTTCCCGTTCGTTCCCGTAATGCCGACCATCGGGCATTCTGCAATTTTATAAGCCAGCTCGATTTCGGTAATGACCGGGATCCCTTTTTCAATCGCCCCCGCAACAAGCGGGTTCGAATAAGGGATGCCCGGATTTTTCACAATCAGTTCAAAGCCTTCATCCAATAGTTCAATTGGATGGCTGCCACAAATGACTTTAATCCCCTGTTCCAAAAGCCCCTGCGCCTCCGGGTTCTCTTCAAGCGGTTTATAATCATTCACCGTCACAAACGCCCCGAGCCGGTGCAACAGGGAGGCCGCGCTCACCCCGCTTTTCGCCAGCCCGAGTACCAATACTTTTTTATGTTCATATTCCGTGATATTTTTCATGTTACATCCACACCTCGATATAAATTCCTAAAATCGCACACAAAAGGCCTACCGCCCAGAACGTCACGACAACACGCCATTCCGACCAGCCCGAAAGCTCATAATGGTGGTGCAGCGGGCTCATCCTAAAAATTCTTTTTCCTGTTGTCTTAAATGATATCACTTGGAGAATGACAGACAAAGTCTCAATGACAAAAACGCCGCCAATCACAATTAAAAGAATCTCAAGATTGGTCAGAATTGAAATGGCGGCAATCGCTCCGCCCAATGCAAGTGAGCCGGTGTCCCCCATGAAAACTTTTGCCGGATGGGCATTAAAGACGAGAAAACCGAGCACGGCCCCGACAACGGCAACCGAAAACAGGGCGACATCCGCCTGTGACTGGTTCCATGCCAAAACGGCGAATGCCCCGAAAGCAATCGCTGCCGTCCCGGATACAAGGCCGTCAAGCCCATCCGTCAGATTGACCGCATTGGAAAACCCGACAAGCCAGAGAAGAATGATAACAAAGTAAAACCAGCCGAAATCGACCGATTTGTCCGTAAACGGAATCGAGACTTCCGAAGATAAATGGAAGTGGCGGAAAACGACATAAAAAATGATGGCAACGAGAATCTGGCCGAGCAGTTTCTGCTTTGATGTAAGGCCAAGATTCCGCTTCATCACCACTTTAATAAAGTCGTCCAAAAATCCGAGCAGCCCGAATCCGATCGTCACAAGCAGCAAAAGGTAAATTCTTACAGTCGGTTCTGCGAATTTACCGGCCATGATCAGTGTGGATGCAATGATCGATACCAAAATAATCAAGCCGCCCATTGTCGGCGTCCCGGATTTTTTCTGGTGCGATTTCGGGCCTTCTTCCCGGATGCTCTGGCCGAATTTCAATCTCCTTAAAAAAGGGATAAAAACGGGCGAAAGCAGCACGGAAATCAAAAAAGCCATCAGCGTTGTAAAAAAAATCACTTGCTCGATCATGCTTTTTCCCTCCCGTGGCGCCTGCATGCACAAAGCAGCCGCTTCCTGTTTTCCGCATCCGCCAAATCATATGTATGAGGGTTTTTTTCCCGCAATTCCGGTCCGTAAAAAATAAAAGTTGTCTTCATATCCAAATCCTTGCTTTCCATTTTTTTTAGATAAAACTGTACCAGTTGTGTAAAAGCAACAGAAACATCCTCTGCCATAAACAGCGGAAAATCATTCGGTATATAGCGGGGCACGGGTGCATCGTTTTTCCAAAGCGCCGCGATTGCCCCGTGTGCAATTGCCCGGTTAATGTCCGGTTCAGAAAAAGGGACGTATAATCCCTTTGGCTGGTTTACATCCGCAAACACGCTGACTGTGGCAAATTCGAGCGCCATCTCCATGCCGCGGCCCAAACTGAAAAGGTGGGCTGTATCCCCGAATGATAACATATGCTTCACCGCTCCTTTATCATTTCCAGTGCAACTTCCCTGTCATCAAAATGATGCACTTCATTTCCAATGATTTGATACGTTTCATGGCCTTTTCCGGCAATCAGGACAACATCCCCCGCCTCTGCACGGAAAATGGCTGTTTTGATTGCTTCCCTCCGGTCGGGGATGCATTCATATTGCTCACCTTCTACCCCTTTTTCCATCTCGCGCAAAATGGCAATCGGATCTTCACTGCGCGGATTATCCGATGTAAAAATCGGATAATGCGCATATTTGCAAGCAATTTGCGCCATCACCGGCCGCTTTGTTTTATCGCGGTCGCCGCCGCAGCCGACAACGACAAAGATTTTTTTGCGGGCAAACTGCCGGATCGTTTTCAGGACATTTTCCAGACTGTCGGGCGTGTGCGCGTAATCGACAATCACGGAAAAATCCTGGCCGCCGTTTACGAGTTCAAACCGGCCGCGTATGCCTTCCATCGCTTCCGCCGTTTTAATGACCGAATCAAGCGGTACCCCGGATACAACCCCGGCTGCGATCGCTGCAAGCATATTATAGATGCTGAACTTCCCGGCGAGCTTGAGCCGGACTTCCCGTTTCTCAAAAGGCGTCACAAGCGTGAATGTTGTCCCGCGGGCGTGCATGTCAATGTTTTCGGCCATAAAATCCGCATCATGGTCGATCCCGTACGTAATGACAGGCACCGCGGTTACTTGTTCAAATTCCTTTGATGCGGCGTCATCTGCATTTAAGATGGCATATTTCGGCTTATCTTGCGGGCAGGAGTTCCCGAGCTGCGAAAACAATAAACTTTTGGCGCGCCGGTATTCCGCCATCGTTTTATGATAATCGAGATGATCCTGCGTGAGATTTGTGAAAACGGCAATATCATAGTCGCAGCCGTGCACCCGGCCTTCAACAAGCGAATGCGAAGAAACTTCCATCACACAATCGGTGACACCGCGCGCGTTCATTTCATGGAATGTTTTTTGCAATGTCAGACTGTCCGGCGTTGTGTTTTTCGTTTCCAGTGTTTCATCGCCGATTTTCATATACATCGTGCCAATCAGGCCGGTCGTTCTGCCTGCATCCCGGTATATTTTTTCGATAATATGGCTCGTAGTTGTTTTTCCGTTTGTGCCGGTAATTCCGACAAGGCGAAACTTGCGGGACGGCTGCCCGTAAAACCGGTCTGCAAGGAGCGCCATTGCCCGTTTTGTATTGCGGACGATAATAACTGGTATATCCACATCGACCGGCTTTTCGGCTAAAATGGCTGCTGCACCCCGTTTGGCCGCATCAACGGCAAACTTATGCCCGTCAACCGTATAGCCCTTGATACAAATAAACAGACTGTTTTTCGTGACAAGCCGGTTATCCTGGACAAGTTCCGTAATTTCCGGATTCACTGCAGGCATTTTCACAAATGGTAATGCCTCTAACAATGTATGTAACTTCATTTTGCTTCCAACCCTTCCTGTTCCAAACCCTTGTTGCTGCATCTTCTTTGTGTATACATGTAATACAGTCCTTTTCTATTGTACAAAAAAAACGGCCATTAAGCTATGAAGTCCTGTTGATTTTTAAAATGTACGCCGAAAGAGCTTGTTTATGCCTCTTGAAACAAAAACACGGGCGGCCGGACATACGGCGCCGCCCTGTTTTTCTGCATGCAAATCCGGATTGTTGAGCCTAGCGGGGCCCATTCCGGAATTGGTGAATCTATTTTACTGCATGTAAACCCGGATCGTTGAGCCCTCTTCCACTTTCACGCCTGCTTCAGGGGACTGCCGGATCACCTTGTTTCCGGATCCGCTGACATCAAGTTTGAGATTATATTGATCGTTCATCATCTCTTTTTTCGTCTCTCCGATTAAATTCGGCACTTTTACCGTTGGCGTTTCAAAATAACTTTTTTCTTTTTCCGCCTGGTTTTTCACCGGCTTGACGCCCATGGCACGCAGGCTGTCGCCGATGATCGTGCCCGCGATCGGGGCTGCCACCTGGCCGCCGAATTGGATCGTATTTTTCGGATTATCGACCGCCAAGTAGACGACGATTTTCGGATCATTGGCCGGGGCGAAACCGATAAAGGATAAAACATAATTGTTTTCGAGATAGCGGCCGTTTTTGGCTTTTTGCGCCGTCCCGGTTTTCCCGCCGACCGGATAACCGTCCACATAAGCATTTTTTCCGCTCCCTTGTGTGACAACTGTTTCAAGCGCATGGCGGATTTGTTTCGATGTGTTTTCCGAGATCACCCTTCTTTTGGCAACCGGGTTTTTCCGCATGACCGTTTCCCCTGTTTTAGGGTCAACGAGTTCCTTTGCAATATACGGTTTGTAAAGAATCCCGCCGTTTACGGCAGCCGAGACCGCTGCCACCTGCTGGATCGGCGTAACAGAAACCCCCTGCCCGAAAGCCGTTGTCGCCAGTTCAACCGGCCCGACGCGGTCAAGGTTGAACAAAATGCCGGAAGCTTCGCCGGATAGATCCACACCGGTTTTTGTGCCAAACCCGAAATTGCGGATGTATTTGAATAATGTATTTTTTCCGAGCCTTTCGCCAAGTTCGACAAAGCCCGGGTTGCATGAATTTTGGACGACTTCAAGGAACGTTTCGCTGCCGTGCCCGCCCCTTTTCCAGCAGTGCAGCGTCGAGCCTCCGACTTCAACCGCGCCGGAATCGTAAAATTTGTCTTTTGTCAAATTCACTTTCTTTTCTTCAAGGGCGGCGGCAAGTGTGATAATTTTAAATGTCGAGCCCGGTTCGTATGTGCTCCAGATCGGCAGGTTCCGGTTATACACTTCCTGTGGCACATTTTTATAATTGTCAGGCGTATAGCTCGGCCTGCTGGACATCCCGAGAATTTCCCCGGTGCCCGGGTCCATGGCAATCGCAATCAGCCCGTCCGGATGATATTTTTTTTCAGCATTATCGAGTTCACGTTCAATAATCGTCTGGACTTTTGTATCAACCGTTAGTTTCAGGTCAAGCCCGTTTTTTGGCGGTTCATATTCATCTGCCATATCCTTCATCTTTTTCTTCCCTTTTGCGTCCGTATAAAACTCGACTGCCCCTTTTTTTCCGCTCAGCGCATCATCATAATACAGTTCGAGCCCGGTCAGCCCCTGATTGTCGGCACCAGTGAATCCGAGTACATGCGAAAGGTAACGGCCGAACGGATAATACCGCTTGGAATCTTCCGCGATATAGACCCCTGAAAGCCCAAGGCGGCGTACGGCATTTGCCTTTTCATTGCTGATTTTCCGCCCTTCTTTTATTCTGACAATCGATCTGACCTGTGTAATTTCTTTATAAAGCTTTTCTTTGTCTGCATCAAGGGCGTCCCCCAGTTTTTCAGCCGTTTTTGCCGGATCCTTGACCTGCCTCGGAATGATAAAAATCGTCGGGGCACTTTGGTTGGAGGCGATCGGCACACCGTTTCTGTCTTCGATTTTTCCCCGCTCCCCTTCAAAAGGGATGCTTCTGCTCCATAGCGCTTTTGCCCTGTTCGTCAGCATATCCCCGAGCCCGAACTGGACATAGCCGAGCCGCACATCTATAATGCTGAAAATGACAATCCCGCAAAGCAATATAAAAACAAGCCGCTTTCTCACCGTAACATTGGATACACGTTTCACGAGCGCGCCTCCTTCATTTAAATCTCAAAGCAGCAGATTCCTGGGTAGGAAAGATGAAAGATTTCAGCCTTCTCTTGGTTTCCTTTAACCCTGAAAAATCCGCTCCGGGCGCATAAAATGCCCTTTGTTGCCTTTACACCCATTTATATGCTTGTACGCATCCGGCTAGTACCTTTTCACACGCATGAAAAAAAGCAAGCCTTATGCTTGCTTTTTTTCGCTATTCCTTCTGGCCCCCGCCTATGGATTCTTGAATTTTACAGTAAGGGCCTGTCCGGATTTCACCTTTGATTTTGCCGGAATGCTTTGGGACACGGCATAACCTTCCCCGCTTATGGTCAGGCGGAGGCCGAGCAGTTTGGCAGCGCCCGCCACGTCGCGTTTCGAAAAGCCGCGTATATCCGGCATTACTTTATTGCCATTTGTTTTCAAAAATACTTTTGCGCCCGGCAGCAGTTGTTCCTGTGCCCCGGGTTCCTGGGCCGTTACGGCATCGCCATCGCCGAGCACAACAGGGGAAAGCCCCAATGCTTTTACGGCAGATGTCGCTTCTGACCGGCTGTCACCCGTAAAATCAGGAAGTTTGGCAAGGCGTACGGTCTTCCCTTTTGCCGGTTTAATGTTTAAATATTGCAGGCTGTTCTTCATAATCGGGTTAAACAGCGCTTTAACCGGTTCGCCGCCAAGCTCACCGGCTTTTAAATGCGGCTGCTGGACAACGGCGTAAACGATTAGTTTCGGATTGTCTTTCGGCGCCATACCGAGAAAAGAAAAGATATAATTATCGGTACCGGTTAAATATCCGCCGCCGTTCGGATTCGGGATCTGGGCGGTACCGGTTTTGCCGGTCACCTCGTAGCCCGGAATGTTATAGGCCGTGCCGGTTCCGGTTTTTTTATTCGTCACAACCGTCCGCAAATAATCCCGGACTTTTTTCGCGGTATCCGCGCTGATCGGGTTGCCGGCAACGGTTGGTTTTGTTTTTTCCATTTTTCCGGTTGCGGGATTGACCACTTTGTCAACTACATACGGTTTCATCATTTTCCCGTCATTAGCAATCGCTGTTGCCGCCTGAATCATCTGCATCGCGGTAACGGTTGTACCCTGCCCGAATGTCGACGTATACCGTTCAATCGGATAATCGTATAAAATTTTGCCGGAAGCTTCATTCGGCAAGCCGACTTTCGTCTGTTTCCCGAACCCGAACGCTTCCAAATACTGCTTAAATTTATCCTGCTTAATATAATCCAGCAATGTGGCAAATGCAACATTAGAAGAACGCTGCAGCCCTTCTAAAAAGGTGATCCTGCCCCAGCCGACCCCGCCATTATGGTCTTTAATCGGGTTTGGCACATTTTTCACCCGGAATTCTCCTGACTTATAGGTCGCATTCGGGTGAAAAACGCCTTCCTGGACGGCCGCCGCCAAGGTAAAAATTTTCATCGTTGAGCCCGGTTCATAAGCGGTTTCGACTGGATCGTCCTGCCAAGCATCGCTCAAACCTTTCCGCGTTTCCGGATCAAATGTCGGCCGCTGCCCCATTGCCAGTATCTTGCCCGTTTTCGGATCGGCCACGACAACAAACGCTTTTTTCGGATTGTATTGTTTCTGGACTTTGCCAAGCGCATCTTCAACGAAAGACTGGATTTTCTTGTCAATCGTTAAATAGACATTTTCCCCGTTTTTCGGTTTGGTGACTTTTTTATGCGCGTTTGGCAAAATATATCCCCAAAAGTCGCCTTCATAACTGATTTTTCCGTCTTTGCCTTCCAAAGCGGCATTCATGCTTTTTTCGATTCCCATTACACCTGCCATTTGGCCGCCTGTCTCATTTTTCTGCGCATAGCCGACCAGATGGGAGGCAAACGAACCGTTCGGATACGTGCGTTTCGGCACGGCTTCGAACTGGATGCCCGGCAAGTTCTGTTTTTGAATTTCATTTTTTACGTTATACGGAATATCCTGCCCCGCCTTCCCGAACTCCACTTGAAACCGCCCTTTTTGTGTCAGGAGCGAATAAATTTTTGATTCGGGCATGTCAATATATTTCGCAAGGGCCTGGGCGGTTTTTCGAGGGTTGACAACATGTTTCGGATGTTCCGGATCAATCGTGACTTTCGGGTCCAAAACGGCGACCAGATTGTACGAAACAACATTTTCGGCGATCACTTCCCCGCTTGCATCGTAAATATTGCCGCGGGAAGCGGGAATGGCGCTTGTCCGCAAATATTTTTTCGCCGCTTTTGCCGCGAGCACTTTCCCGTCTGCCTGCCCTGTGATTTCAATCGTCAAAAACCTTACGGCGATAATAAAAAAGGACAGACCGAATATGATAAATAATATCGCTGCCCCCCTGTTTGTATTCAGTTTTCTGGACTTCATTTATTTTCAACAACCTTGACATTATTCTCGTCCAATTTCAAGCCGAGTTTTTTTGCCTTTTCGTAAATACGGTCGTAGCGGCTCAATTCGCTTACTTGCATTTTCAAATCATCGGTCACCTTGTTTTTGTTCTGGATCGTGGTTTTTGTATCTTCAATCGACCGGTTGACATTATAAATTGCAGCTTCCGTCGATACGATCTTCACGGCCATAATCAACACGAACAAAGCAAAAAGGCTTGCGATGATTTTTTCCCCTAAAGTGATCTGCGCGCGTCTTGTGGCCGGTGCTACTCTTTTTTCAATCTGTTGTTGCTGTTCCGGCGCACGTTTCGGCTGCCTTGCTAAATTACTCAAAAAACTCCCTCCTCTATTTTCTTAGCGTTTTTCCGCAATGCGCAGTTTAGCCGACCTTGACCGGTTGTTCTCGCCCACTTCCTCATCATTCGGGACAATGGGTTTCCTCGTAATGAGTTTTAATACGGGCTCGTATTCTTTTGGGATGACAGGCAGCCCATGCGGCAAATCTCCTGCACTGCTGTATTCTTTCAATATATTTTTACAAATGCGGTCTTCCAGGGAATGAAATGTAATGACAGAGACCCGCCCGCCTGGTTTTAAAAGCGAAATGGCATCCGTTAAAGACATTTCAAAAGCAGATAATTCATCGTTCACGGCAATCCGGATCGCCTGAAAGACCCTTTTTGCCGGATGCCCGCCTTTTCTTCGTGCGGGTGCAGGAATCGCTTCTTTAATTAAATCGGCCAGTTCACCGGTTGTTTCGATCGGTTTTTTGGCACGGGACGCCTCGATTTTGCGGGCAATTTGTTTTGAAAATTTTTCTTCCCCGTACCGGAAAAAGATCCGGACCAGTTTTTCATACGGCCATTCATTGACGACTTCATAAGCGGTAAGCGGCGTATCGAGGTCCATCCGCATATCGAGCGGTGCATCATGCTGATAGCTGAATCCCCGTTCCGGTGTATCAAGCTGGGGGGAGGAAACGCCCAAATCATACAAGATGCCGTCGACAGCCTGCACACCGCGCGCGTTCAATTCTGATTTTAAATACCGGAAATTGCTTTTAATAAAAGTGATCCTGTTTTGGTCATGGGCAAACTTTTCTTTGGCATGCTGAATCGCCGTTTCATCCTGGTCAAAAGCGTATAAATGCCCGCCGGTAAGCTGCTGAAGCAAATAGGCGCTGTGGCCCCCGCCACCGAGCGTGCAGTCAACATAAATCCCGTCCGGTTTAATATGTAGCCCGTCAACGGTTTCTTTCAGCAAAACGGTCTTGTGTTGAAACATACTGAATCTCCTATCCAATCGAACATGTTAAAGGTCAAAATCGATGAGGTTTTCCGCAATATCAGCAAAAGAAGCCTCCGATTCCTGAAAATATTCTTCCCATAAATCTTTGCTCCAAATCTCAATTCGATTGGAAACGCCGAGCACCACGCATTCTTTTTCAAGTTTCGCATAGGAAAGGAGCGGTGCGGGAATAAGAATGCGCCCTTGCTTGTCCCACTCGCATTCGGTCGCCCCCGAAAAGAAAAATCGTGTGAATGCGCGGGCATCTTTTTTCGTTAACGGAAGGGACTTCAGTTTTTCTTCCAGCTGTTTCCACTCCTCCGCAGGGTAACCGAAAATGCAACGGTCAAGCCCGCGGGTAATAACAAACGTATCGCCAAGCTGTTCACGGAATTTGGCCGGTACAATCAAACGGCCTTTTACATCGATATTGTGCCGGTATTCTCCCATGAACATTGGCGCGTGCCCCCCGCTTCCCACTTCATATTAATAATTTACCACAATCCCCCACCTTTCACCACTTTAATTTTTATATTCTCCCCGCAGCTCCGTTTTCCTGCTTTTTGCAAGAAAAAATCAATTTAAAACTTGCGGATCGTATAACCCGATTTCAGTATGGTGAGACTTGGCAACCCGCTTTTTTGCTTCGCAATATTTTTTCAAAAAGTGCATGCTGAACCAAAACCACGTCGGTATCGTATGGGAAGCGTCTTTCCCATTGCATTTTCCTAACAATGTATCGTGGACCAAAACGTTTCGGTTTGGTCATTCGATTGCCTCCCTTTTTAGCTTTCCCCACCAAAGTATCGTCGACCCAAACCCGGTCTGGCCGTTTATTTCAATCACGATTGTTTGCGATTTTCCAACAAAGCATCGTGAACCAAAACCCCTGTTTTTTTGCATAAAAAAAGCCGGCCGCTGTCAGCCGGTTAAATTTTGACGAGTTTATGGGTGCCGTCAAATGTGAACGGCAGGGCGGCAAGGGTGTGGATAAAGTCTGTCCCGTATTTGCTAAGGAAATAAAAAAGGTTCCAGACCCTTTCCTGGGGATTGCCGTCCGGGCGCAAGGCACGTTCGATCCGCGCGTATTTTTCAAGGACGACATCATGTTTTCCCGCAATCTCTTCATCCACTTTCCGCTGCAAAAACGCAAGCTGCCCGAGGTGAAAATCGAGATTTTTGCGGGCAAGCGGTTCCAACCCCTTTCCAATTGCAGCAAAAATTTTATCGTATTGCATTTTCAGCATGTTTTCCGTTTCTGCAATGAGCGCGTCCATAAGCTCATCTTTTGCGTCATTCCAATATTTTTCCCGCTCTTTCCGGGTCCCGTATTTTAATACATGCCCGATATCGAGTCCCAGTTCCTCGATATCCCTTTGGACCGCTCGCTCAAGCAGCGTGATATTGAGCCGCGGCACAAGAGGCGGCATCAGAATCCCCATTTCTTCAAACACCCGCTTCAGCTCGGCCCAGTACGCAATTTCGCCCGGCCCGCCGATAAACGCAAGGGTTGGGAAGAGCCATTCCTGCATAAGCGGCCGTGTGACAACATTATTGCTCAGCCGTTCAGGGCTTTTCGCACAAAGCGCGCACAACGCTTCCTCTGTAAAAAAGGGGCTGCCGCCTTTTCCGGTAAATCCGCCTTGCTCCGGACTGTACTCCAGCAAAATCCGTTCCTTGCCGTCATAATAAAAAAGATTCAGCGCCCGCCTGGAAATATCAATCGCTTTTGGAAACTCAAACTGCGCGATTTCCTGCTGCTGCCAGAGGACCGCTTCCGTAATCTTGTCATAATCCTGGATCATCCGTTCAAAAAACGGCGCCTCGATCTTCCGCAAGTGTGCATCAGCCGAATCGATGAGCAGCACCCCGTATGCCTTGAAAAGATCGTGAATCATGCAGGCAAACAGGTCAGAAAGGCTTTGTGCCCTGTCTGCAAACGCCTCCAGCTTGGAAAGAAGGGCATTGGTATGTTCGGTTTCGCCAAATGCTTCAAAAACTTTATGTATCCATTTTTTTAAATGGGCAGGATCCGGTGTGGTATCAGAGATCATTTTTTTCTCAAGCGGCCCTTCAGCATAACTAAATTTTTTTAAACGCCTTTCCTGTTCGGCATAAATATGGTTCACTTCCAAATAGTCATGGTCCTCGCCCGCGATCCAGAAAACAGGTACAACCGGAATTTGCAGGGCTTCTTCCTGCTCACTGGCAAGCCGGATAATCGAAATCAGTTTATGGATCGTATAAAGCGGCCCTGTTAATAGCCCTGCCTGCTGGCCACCGATCACAACAGCAGCGTTCGGCTGCCTTAATTTTTCCAAGGAATGGGCCGTCTCCGGGGAGATTCCAAATTTTTCCATATAGTGCCCGATACAATCTGCCAGCCCTTCCCGGTTAAAAGCCCGTTTTTTTAAATCTTCCACTCTTTTATGGAAAACAGAAGCATCCGTTATATCATAATGAAAAAAATCCTTTACAGGAGATTTTTGCGCAAGATAGAGGGAAGCGAACCGATTCGTTGCTGGAATTGAAAAGTTTTCCAGTTCCATCAAATGATTCTTCCTTTCTCGTTTTCATTGATTTTCTCATTGAGTATAGCATTTTTGTGAAAAAAAGAAAAAAAGCCTGCCTGCTCGTTTCAAGGCTGCCCGTTTTCAAAAACAGAAGCCATGTTTCCGGCCGCTGCGGGCACGGCGGCAACACACGGAACGTGCCTCACCCCTTATCCTCCATCCCTTTCACCATTTCATAAAGGGCGGACGCAAGCGGAACCTGGCTGTTTTGACGGGCAGCCGTTTCCAGCATGTAACCGAGAATCGCGTCAATCTCGGTCCGCGCTCCTTTTTTTACATCTTTTAGCATGGACGATTCATTTCCGCACGTATTTTTGCAAATGCCGGTGACTTCCTCCCACATCTTTTCCCGCGAAAGTTTCGGGAAAAGCGCCGCCAGTTCTTCAAATACGGCGCGGAACACACGGGCATAATGCGGGTTTTTGATCAGTTCCCCGTTCTTTGCCTTTAAAACGGCTGTGAGCGGATTGATGACGGCATTGGCAAAACATTTGCGCAAAAGCATCAGCTCATAATCCGGCTGCACCGTGAACGGGAAAGCATCCGTATGCAAATGCACGCTTTCATCCCATTTCCCGCGGTAGACGGCGATATTCGTTTTGCCGTGCCCATTATGCTTCACCGTTGTGCCGTCAAGCCGGGATGCGCCGTGCTCTACCGTACCGACAAGGATCGTTTTTTGCGGCAATTCTTCAAGAAGAACAAGATGGCCCATGCCGTTTTGCAAAAACAAGATCGTCACCCCGCCATCTTCGTTTTTTAAAACGGTTGTCACAGCAGGAAGGTCATATTGCTTGACGGCAACAATGACTAGATCCTGGGAGGAAAGCGAAGAGAACGTGTCATCTGCTTTGACGAAAGTTCTGAACGAAGATGCGCCGTCTTTTACGGTAATCCCTTTTTCATTCAGCTCTACGGTCTGCGCCTTCGTATTTGGAAACAAGGTCACTTCATGCAACTTACCAAGCCAACCCCCGTATAATAAACCGATCGCACCAGCGCCAATCACCCCAATTTTCATTTTGCCCGCCCCTTTCCATTTTCTTTGCTCCATTTTAACAGGCAATAAGGGAATGGAAAAGAAAATTCCAGACAAATGGTGTGCGACCGTTTACACGTATTTCTTTCATTCTTCCAATTGTTTGTTATATAATGATAATATCAACCGGTTTTATGTAAGAATCGCCGCCATGCTGCTGCGACACAGCATATAAAGAGGGATGGGGGAATTGATATGGCTTATCAAGTGGAAAGGCTGAAAGTGAACTACAAAACGCTCGAAGAATTCAAGCAGTTTAAAGAGTACGGGCAGCAGGAACTGTCCATGCTTGAAGATTTGCAGGACAATATTATTGAAGACAACGCCGACTCGCCATTTTACGGCATTTATTTTGCCGATAAACTCGTTGCGCGCATGAGCCTTTACGAACGGGATGCAAAATACGATCTCTATTTTGACCCCCCGCAAACATTTTTGGAACTTTGGAAGCTGGAAGTGCTCCCGAACTATCAATATAAGAATTACGGCCGGGCGCTTGTTGATTTTGCCAAAAGCTTCGGGCTGCCGATTAAAACAAACGCCCGCCTGAAGTCGCGGGGATTTTGGGAAAAAATGGGGTTCAAACCTGTTCCTTATAATGTCGAGCGCGATTTGAGCGAAAACCCGTTTGTCTGGTTGCCGCACGGCGTGAAGCTGAAAGACGCAAAACAGGACAAAAAAACGGCCTCTTCTTAAAGAACCGGATTCCGGTTCTTTTTTTGCCTTTTACGAACAAAAAATGTCCCCTGCCTTTTAAGGTCCAGGGGATGTGCCGCCGCTTTAATCTTGTTCAGACAACTGCCGTGCTTTTTCCATAATGGAAAGGAGCGCACTGTATTCTTTTTGCAGCTGCTCATGCTTTTCCTTTTCTTCAAGATACTTTTGAAGCAGCGCCTCATATTTGCTTTTCCATTCCTCTGTACCGCGCCGGGATGCGGACAACTGCCCACTCTCGTGCCTGCTTTTTTCCGCAAGCTGCTGAAGGATACGGATGGCATCAAACAGCGTCACTTCTGTCTGCTGCCCTTCTTCAGCCGGTGCTCTCCCGGAGTCTCGGACGAGCTGCTTTCTTTCCTTTCTTTCTTTTTTTGCGGCTTCAATTTCTGAGGCGTACTGCTTTCTCACATAAGAATTCCACCTGAACCCGCATGCCGCTGCGGTCCGGTTCATCCGCTTCCCTGCCTCTTCAAACGCCCGGAGCTGCGTGCTGCCTTCGCGGATATGGCGCAACACAATGTCCGATAGCAGCAAATCTTCTTCCTGTGTCCAGGCATCCTGTCTGACTGCCGGCATATCTTTCCCCCCATCCTTTTTAATACTATTCATATGCCGTTGATAGAAAAGATAGACGAAATTTCGAGAAAAAAAGGAGGAACGGGGAGAAGCTTTTGGCGGAAAGGGATGGCGTTTTGAAGGCAAATAAAAAAGCACGGGTTTGCGCCGTGCTCTTTTATTATTTATTTACCACAACTTTGTTTTTGTAATAACCGCAAGATGGGCATACGCGGTGTGCCATTTTCATTTCACCGCATCGCGGGCATTCAATCATGCCGGGAACTTGCAATTTAAAATGTGTGCGGCGTTTTCTTTTTGCCGTTTTAGAAGTTCTTCTAAAAGGTACAGCCATTCTTCCCACCTCCTTATAAGAGATCAGCATATCATTTAGCCGAAGATGGCGGTTATTCAGAATCCTGGTCAAAAAATTTCGCAAGGTCGGCCATACGCGGGTCTACCGCTTTTTCCGCCTTCTGCTCCATTTCCAGATACTCGTCCTCCGTCAGCACCTGCCAGTTGTCCGTATGCGGCAGTTCGCCTTTTTTGGCTTCCTCACTGAAAACCTGCATGGGAATATCGAGCAAAATCAATTCTTTCATAACCGGGATCAAATCAATGACCTCATTTTCGGCAACATGCACTTCTTCATCTTCAGTGCCTTCATAATCGGAAGGCTCGAGAAGAAACGTTTCTGTCGATTTCAAGTCTACCGGGTAATGTACATCAACAAGCGTCCGGGCACAAGGCAGCACAAGCGTTCCTTCAATGTGAAGATCAAACGTCACCCTGCCCTGCTGAGCACTCCCCGTTCCCGTTACGTGGAAAGGCGAAGCCCCGCGGATCTCGGAATCAGTTTCCATTAAATCTTTTGTAATATCAACCGATTCATCTATCTCAAAGCGCTTGTCCCGAAATTTTTGCAATTGAATGGCAGACCATTTCACTTTCATCACCCCAAGACAACAAAGGTAATTATAGCTTCCCTCATACCTTTTGTCAATATTTTTTGCTTTACAACCATGATGTCCAAAACGAAAATTTTTCTTCAAACCAGAAACCGGCCCGGGCTTGTTTAAGACGCGTCCTTTTTACGCTTTCATCTTCAAGACTCCCCGTTTTTTCAAAAAAATTTTGCAGCAGGCAGGATTGCTTTTTTTGCCGGTTATGTTAAAAATAACTTATCCCAAACGGGTGCTTTTAAACATCCAAATCTTCCGGAAAGGGGAATCACAATTGAAAAGTACCGGCATCATTGTGGAGTACAATCCTTTTCATAATGGCCATTTGCACCATCTTCGCGAGACGCGGCGGATGACAGGCGCAGAGTGTATCATTGCCGTAATGAGCGGCTATTTTATGCAGCGGGGCGAGCCGGCGCTTGTTTCAAAATGGACGCGGGCGGAGATGGCCGTATTATCGGGCGCGGATCTCGTTGTCGAACTGCCGTATGCATTTGCCGTCCAGCCCGCCGAAAAATTTGCGGCAGGCGGGATTGCCATTTTGGACGCTTTGCAGTGCAAAAGCTTCTGCTTCGGCAGCGAATCCGGCGACATCGAAGCATTCCGCCAGGCGGCTGCCGTCCTGCTTGAAAACGAAGCGGCATTTAACGCATCCGTCAAGCGCGAGGTCAAAAAAGGGATCAGCTATCCGGCAGCGCTATCAAACAGCTTTCAGAAGCTCGCACCAGGCGACAGTACGCTCGATTTAAGCTCACCCAATAATATTCTCGGCTTCCATTATATGCTCGCGGCAGCAAGGCAAAACCCGGCGATGGAGGCTTTTACCGTCCAGAGAAAAGCGGCTGGGCACCATGACGTCGCGATAACCGGTGAAATTGCAAGTGCAAGCGCCATCAGAAAAACCATCTTGCAAACCGAAGATCTGCACGCTGCCCGCCCGGTGCTGCCGGAACCAGCATTTCATGTACTGAGCCGGCACCGCAACAACAACGGGCACTTCCTGCATTGGGCGCTTTACTGGCCTTTTTTGCACTACCGGCTGCTTTCCTCATCTGAAGAAGAATTACGCGCCATTTATGAAGTGGAAGAAGGCATTGAATACCGTTTAAAAAAAGCCGCGGCATCTGCCAACAGTTTTCCCGACTTCATGGAAAAAGTGAAAACAAAACGATACACGTGGACAAGACTGCAGCGAATTTGCACCCATTTGTTAACCAATGCCAAAAAAGCAGAAATCAAAAAACATGCGGCAAAACCGTCGTATATCCGGCTGCTCGCCATGAACGAAACGGGAAGGCGCTATTTGAACAGCGTGAAAAAAACGGTACCGGTTCCTTTTATTTCAAAATTTTCGCTGCAAACTGCCCCGTTGCTTGCACCGGACATAAGAGCCGCGCGGATATATGCCCTCCCGCTTCCGGCAAACGAACGGGAACACTTAATGATCCGGGAATTCAGCAAGCCGCCTTTTTTTGCAGACGAAAAAACGGATGGCGCGTGAATCCGTAGGCTGTCTTTTTACAGGCGGAAAAGCTTCGGGCATGCGGCTGGGAAGAACCGGATGAAACGCATGATTTTATGAGAACGGCTTTTTGCAGACGAGAAAGCCGCATACTTAGGCTGTTCTCCTTTTTGCAAGCGAAAAAACTGCAGGCATGCAGGCTAACACCTTTTTGCAAGCGAAAAACCGATGAAACGCATGATTTTCAGCTTTTTACAGGCGGAAAACCGGAACCCACATTACATTTCAGACTTGCAGGCAAAAGCCCGGGATGCGTGACAGCCTTCCCCCTTATTTACAGGGAAAAGCCGCTAAAACAAGCGGCTTTCCGGTTATTTTTGTTTCAGGCCGTTTAAATAGGCGAGTGCATCATCCAGTGTTTTGACCGGTACAATTTTCATGTTCGTCCCGATTTCTTTCGCCGCCGCTTTTGCCTCTTCGTAATTCGGCTTGATGCCAGGCTCGGCTTTTTTCATTTCAGGTGTAATCGTATCATCTGGAGCAAAGAAAATGTCCGCCCCTGCTTTGTCCGCTGCAATCACTTTTTTATCAATCCCGCCGATGCGGCCGACCTCCCCGTTTGGCGAAATGGTTCCGGTTCCGGCAATTTTATAGCCTTTTGTGATGTCCTGTTTGGTCAGCTGGTTGTAGATTTCCAATGTGAACATCAGCCCGGCGGAAGGGCCACCGATTTTTTCGGTATCCATTTTCACAGCCGGGTCGGATTTGACGGTCCGGTCATCGACAAGGCTGATCCCGATTCCCGTTTTATGATGGTTTTCCTTGAATTTTGCAAGTGCAACGGTTGCCATCTTCGCCTTTTTATGACGCATATAGTCCAATTTCACTTTGTCCCCGGCTTTTTTCTTTGCGACATAGTTCATAAACTGTTTGGAAGACTTGAATGCATGGCCGTCCACTTTTGTAATTCTGTCCCCGGCTTTGAGCACTTTTGCGGCCGGCATCCCGTCATATACATTCAGGACATAAATCCCTTCGTAATAGGAGCTGAACGGCCTTTTTGCCTTCTTAAAAGCAGCCTGGATGGCATTATGTTTTGCTGATTCCATTAAATAAAGCTGATAGACATTGTATTCCTCGTCCGTCATATTTTTATCCATAATTTCACGAACCGGTACGACATCCTCGTGTTTTCTCATTTTTGCCCAAAGATACGTATACGGATTCGCGCGGCCCATACGGACAGTCGTCAGCATCAATTGGCCTTTTTCAGGATAGCCGCCCTTTACTTTGATCAGCGGGGCAAGCTGCATGGCACTCCCCGGCATTTCAATATAATAAGGCAGCGGCACAAAGGACAGGAGGGCAAGAATCAGCACTGCCACAATCAATATGCGCCGCCGGATGTTTCGGTGTTTCATTTGTCGGGCTCCTTCCATTTTTCCAGCAATTGCTGTATTTCAGTTACGGATTGTTTTGCTGCTTCTTCCCCTATCTTAATGATTTGTCCGGCATTTGTAAAAGCCATTGAACTGTACATCGAGACATCGGGGCGGATCAAAACATGGGCTTCCGTTTTCCGGCTTTCGGCCAGTTCCATCTGCATGATATCGATGCTTTGCATAATCACATCATAAATATGGCGGATTTCCGCTTCTTTTTTCATGACGGAAACATCCACCCCGATCAAAAGCTCCGCCCCCATTTCCTTTACAACGGACACCGGGACGCGGTCCACCACACCGCCGTCCACAAAAAGATGGCCGCCAATTTTTTTCGGGACAAAAATGCCAGGGATGGAAATGCTGGCGCGCACCGCTTCTTGAACCGGCCCTTTTTTGAACACCGTTTTTTCGCCGTTTGAAAGATTTGCGGCGACAACGGCAACAGGTGGGTTCAATTCTTCAAGTTTTTTCCCATGAACGAGCAAACGGATCAGATCTTCAATTCTTTTCCCCGAAATCAGGCCCATCTTGCCAATTTTAAAGTCCAAATAATATTTGCGTTTAAATGCACCGGAAAGCAGCTCCATCTCGCGGACAGTCCGCCCCGCCCCGTACAGCGCCGCAACCAGCGCCCCAATGCTGCTGCCGGAAATCATATCCACCGGAATGCCTTCCTCTTCAAAAACTTTCAATACGCCGATATGCGCAAAGCCTCTGGCGCCTCCCGATCCGAGCGCCAATCCGATTTTTGGGCGACCCGCCATTGTCCCCCTCCTCGTGTCCTTCTTTCGTACAGTTTATGGTCTAATTTACAGACCTATGAGTATATTTGATTTATAGGGACAAGCGAGCAAGTGCTGCGGATTGAAAGACAGGGGAGGAACACAGATTGTACCAGTCTAAACTCAAAAGCGCCATTTTGGCCTTCAGCGTTTCGATAATGGCGATTTCCATGATTGTATTGCCGGATGAATCTTTTAAAGCCTCCATTCAAGGTTTAAATATGTGGTGGGAAGTCGTTTTCCCCTCACTTTTTCCTTTTTTTGTCATTTCTGAACTGCTGATCGGCTTCGGAGTGGTCCGCTTCGTCGGTGTTCTCTTGGAGCCGTTGATGCGGCCATTATTCCGTGTTCCCGGTGTTGGCGGGTTTACTTGGGCCATGGGGCTTGCTTCCGGCAATCCTTCAGGGGCGAAGTTGACCGCCCGTCTCCGTCAGGAAAAACAGATTGACCGGGTTGAAGCAGAACGGCTTGTAGCGTTCACCAGTTCTTCCAGCCCCCTTTTTATTTTCGGGGCGGTCGCTGTCGGCTTTTTCCATAATCCTTCTCTCGGCCTTCTGTTTGCCGCGGCGCATTATGCGGGCAATATTATTGTCGGCCTGGTGATGCGTTTTTACGGAACCGGCGAGGATACAAGAGGGCCGAAAAAGAAACATACTTTTCTTTTAAAAGAAGCGCTTCTCGTTTTGCATGCGACAAGAATTAAAAACAGCAAGCCGATCGGGAAGCTGCTCGGGGACGCTGTCATGTCCGCCATCCAGACGCTTCTGATGATCGGCGGATTTATCATCCTGTTTTCAGTCTTTAATAAATTGCTTCTGTATATGCATGTCACGTCCGTATTCGGCATGTTTGTCTCCCAGCTGCTTCACCTTGCGCATTTTTCGGAAAAGCTGAGCATCCCGCTCATTTCCGGCCTTTTCGAAGTAACGCTCGGAATCCAAATGATCAGTGAAGTGCAGGAATCCTCGCTGCTTCAGCAGGCCATCGCCGCGAGCTTCATCCTCGGGTTTGGCGGATTCAGCATCCAGGCACAGGTGGCCAGTATTCTTGCCCAGACGGATATCCGTTTCCGGCCGTTTTTTCTTGCCCGCCTGCTGCACGGTTTTCTGTCGGCTGTGATCATCCGGCTCGTTTGGAATCCGGTCTACTTACGCTTTTTTGCTGAAAAAAGCGCGTGGCAGGAAGCTTTTGGTATGCCAGGTGGAGGCCGCAGCTTGTACGCGCGTGTGACAGATTGGCTTGAAATCTACGGGCCGTTGTTTACCCTGTCCTGTCTTGTACTGTACATTTTTCTTTATTATCGTGCCTGCCGGGCGGACCGGGCCTGAAAAAAGCGCAAAAAAGCGGGGAGCATTCCCGCTTTTTCTGATGCCTTCGCAAATTTTTCAATAAATAAACCGGGCCTGTTTTTAAAGTTTTTAGTGCGGTGTATAAACGGCATGTCCGGTTTTGGGGAGCCGGTTTAAAATGTACATCCGGCCCAGCCCGGGATTTTCCGGCACTTTATGTACGGCCGGTATGTCCGGTTCCCATTGCTTTTTCTATTGTATCAACACTTCTGTGTTCGTCCAGCTCTTCCGGAATGTCCGGTTCCGCCCGCTTTTCTATTGCCCCTGAAATTTCTTTTTCAATGCCTCATGCACAACCGGTGGTACCAGTTCCGCAATATTGCCGTGGTATTTGGCGATTTCTTTCACAATGCTTGAGCTGAGAAAAGAATACTGGTTGTTTGTCATGATAAAAAAGGTTTCAATTCTGTCATTCAGCACACGGTTCATGGATGTCAGCTGCAATTCATATTCAAAATCCGAAACAGCCCGTAAGCCCCGGATAATCACATCCGCTTTTTTTGATTCTGCATATTCCATTAAAAGCCCCTGGAAGGAATCGACTTCCACATTCGGGATCTCTTTTGTCACTTCCCGGATCAGCGCTTTTCTTTCTTCAATATCGAAAAGCGGCTGTTTTGAAATATTGTTCAGCACTGCCACATAGACTTTGTCGAATACTTTTGCCCCTCTTTTAATAATATCCAAATGCCCGTTTGTAATCGGATCAAAGCTGCCCGGGCAGATCGCGGTCTTCCCCACGGGTTTCATCCCCCTTTTTCGTGTAAATCGTGATGCCGGTGATGCCGTACTGTGCTGTTTTATATGTAAAAAGATTGCCCGCTTTTTCCGGTAAGGTCAGTCCGGCGTCGTGCTCGCAAACAGCGTAACCGTTTTCACGGAGAAGGCCGTTTGCCGAGATAAATTTCAGCATCGCGGTTAGTTTTTGCTTTTTGTAAGGCGGGTCGAGAAATACCGTATCAAAGGCAAGCCCCCGTTTCGCCAGCACTTTCAATGCACGGCCGGCATCATTCCGGTATACTTCACTCCGGCCTAAAAATTCGCATTTTTCCAGGTTGGCCCGGACGGTTTGCAGCGCCTGGATCTCCTTATCAACGAAAATCACTTTCTCCATACCCCTGCTCAAGGCTTCGATCCCGAGCCCGCCGCTCCCTGCATATAAATCGAGGCCCAGGCCTTTTTCAAAATACGGGCCGATCATATTAAAAATCGCTTCTTTTACTTTATCTGTCGTAGGCCTCGTTCCCATTCCCGGAACGGCTTTTAAAACAGTGCCCTTTTGGCTTCCTGAAATGACTCTCATGCTGGTCACCACGTATCATCAGATTTCCATCTTATCCTACCATATTTTCCGGCCGGGTGGAAAAGTTTTTCACCAAAATTTAAAGCAAAAGTATAATTCAGGAAAAGTTGGCCATAATGATACCAGCAGCATCAAAAGATGTTGCTGCCAACCGCGGAGAAGACTTACGTTTCCCCATAAGTTCTTCCTCCGGTTTCTCCTCTCCCTTTGCCTTCTGTCCGGAATAAGGATATAGAAGGGCCCTGCAGTATTGGCTGCAGGGTTTTTTATTTTCCGCATTCTTGGCCGGGCACGTCGTTTCAAAAAGCCGGCCGGCATCTCCCCCGGTTTATTTTGCAGAAATACTTTCCGAATAAAAAGAAGTGCAGTAGAATAGAAGCAGCAAATTTGTTTGTAAGCGAGGAATGAAGATGCAACAAAGATTTATTGAACTAGGAAACGGATATACAGATTTATTTGAACTGATCGAACTGGCAAAAGCAAACCGGCACCGGCTGCACGGCATGCTTGCCCTTCATACCATCGTTGCGGATCAAGCTGTCACTTCGCCCGTGCTCATTTTAAAACCGACCGATCCGGGGGAATTTCAGGCGTTATACGTTTGCCTTGAAGGGATTCCGGATCCGAGGGTGCAGCCAAACAAACGGTACAGCCTGTTTGCCGAAACCGCAGCTGCTTTAGGAGCGGACATTGTGGAACTCGAAGTCCGGCCATCTTCGTCTTTTTCCGACAAAAACCTTTTTTATCAATATTTAATCGGCATATTAAGAATGAACCGGCTGATTCCGCCGCTGCAATAAATATTTCGGCCAGAGTGCAGCTGGATGTGCTTGATTTAAAATGCGCGGGACGGAGCTTCCGGGCAGCAACGCTTTTTTGGGCACGGCGGATTTGCGGTGATGCACACGCAGGGAATGCTAGCATGCAAACCCGGCGCCTTTATAGCCCTATTTTATAATCGTATTCTTTTGCTTTGTCCGGTTTTGCGTTTTCATATTCCGTTTTTAAAAACGGCTTCATGGAATAATCCACTTTCCTTACAAACGGAAGATTTTCAATTTTCGCTTTTACCTGCTCTATCTCTTTGCGGTCACAATAAAGGACGGCATACTTCATCCTTTTTGACGCATAATGGACATTGCCAAATCTTCGTAAATGTTTCGTATGCTTCATCTGATACAGCCAAATGATGAGGCCCTGCCGATCTGATAACATAGCGTTTCCCCTTCGTGCTTTTTTTAATGAGTGTACCATACCTTTTTTCACGGAACAATAAGGAAAGGCCGCGGATTGCGGCCTTATCACGATTTATGCGGAACAGCTGCAGCTGCCGCCGGTTCCGCAGCCGCCGGAACAAGAGGCATCAAAAAACGGATTTCCGGTCGGCACTTTTATATGTTCAGAAACAGATTTGCCAATCATCAGGCTGATTTGGTCGAGCAGATCCTGGAGGGCATTTTCCGCCCGCCTGAATCTTGCGACGTTCTCATCCAGATCCATTTCCCTCTTGGCTTCCCTTGTTTCTTTGTTGATGCGTTTATAATCAGGGTGATACCTGCCAAAGCGCTGGACTTCCTCAAACTGTTCTTTCAGGCGTGCAAATTTCCGGATTTTCTGCTGTGTGGCTGGATCATGATACATCCTGTTATAGCAGTCCCGGTAATTTTCGGCAATATCCGAGGCAATGACCATTTTCGCCAGTGCTTCAGCTTCAGACAAAATTTCCGCGCTTTCCAATGTTGCAAGCAAAAAGCTCACCTCCACATGATGATTTTACCATGTTTCCGCAAGCTTTGCGAATTTGCCCGATCAGCTGACAGAAATATAAAACTGCCTGTGAATGCCTAGGCGGGCGCCTGTGTTTTTGTCCACTACTTCCAGCTGCACTGTATGTACCCCTTTATCAAGCCCTTTTACAACAAATGCAGCCGTATTGTACTCGCCTTTCCATACACCATCCACATAGACTTTGATTTTTGCCGGTTTGGCATGCCGGCTGCCTGAAAAGGTGACGCTTGGAATCATACATTCCACGAACAAATCCCGATCTTTTACAAAATACCGGACTGATGCCTGGTTTTCTGCCGCGGAAGCAGCATCCGCTTCCCGCTGCTCTTTACGCGGCATATGCCCGCTGCAGCCGGCAAACAGCAAACATACAGCAAGGAATCCTGCAGCCATCTTCATTTCGATCACTCCTTGCGGTTATTTTCCGCAAGAAAGCGCTGATTTACTCAAAAAAGGCAAATTTTTTCGGAAATCATCCTTGTTCATAGATGGACTGCACCATATGCATCATCATTTGTGCCATTTGCAACCCGTTTGCAAACTTTTCAACCCGCTGCGGGATCGTTTTCTGGTAATAATGGAGCGCGGCAATTTGAAATTGCTCCAGTTCCTCGGGATGCCTTGACAATTTCCGGTACCACGCCGGCTGCTCCCTTAAAAAAGTTTTCCATTCGTTCGACTGCCGGATGACTTCCATTACTTCGTTCCGCATATGTGCAGCCCCTCTCTAGTCTTTTCTGAATGAAAACGGGCCCTTCGGCTGGGGAGCCTGGGATTGTGGCGTCTGCCCCCCTGTAAACTGCGTGATCACATTTTGGACGGCGGTAATCGCTTCCGTCAAATGCTGCAGGTGGCCTTGGACCTGTGCTGGGTCCAGGTTCTCGAGCATCGCGCCGAGCTGGTTCAGCCAGCTGCTTCTCCCGCCCGTTTTTTCCTTCGTTTCACTGCCTTCTGCCGCGTATTTTTCCCAGACCGGGTCGTCTTCGCCCAGTATATACCATTCTTCAAAGAAATCCTGTAAAGACTTTTTTCCGCCCCGGACTTCTTTTAAAATCAAAGGATGGGTTTTTGTAAAAGCTTTAAACTTTTCTACGGAAGGATGCAATTTTTTCGTTCCCATTTCCGCTCACCCCGCGAGAAAACATTTTTTTCGAACGTTGGCTTTCTGTTACGTTCACATACCTTCCTCATATCCAGCATATGCCGGCAGTAAGCAGGTGTGAAGGTTTTCATTTCCCGTGAATTTTGATACGATATGGGTATGCTTTTAAAAAAACGCGTTAAAAGAGGTATCAGGAGATGAAAGAAGAAATACACCATACTTTTGAAAAAGTGGTCCAAGCGGCAACGGAAGAAGACTTAATCGTATTGCAGCAAATGTTAAATGGACTTTCCAATAAACAAGCCGGGAACGAACGTACATATTTCAAGGATCTCTTTTTGATGGAAGCGGACTTCGATGGGGAAGAATGCGAGGTGACCATTCCAGTTACGCCGTTACTCTACAATAACTTTTCCATCGTTCACGGCGGTGTAACGGCAACCCTGCTTGATACAGCAATGGGCGTGATGGCAAATCGCCTGTTGCCGGCGGGTCAGCAGGCTGTTACATCCAATCTCACCATTCATTATATTGCCCCGGGGACGGGAAGCCGCTTAAAAGCGAAGGCAAAGGTAATCCACCGCGGCACGCAAACGATGGTGCTGGAAGGAACTGCCTTTCGGGATGACGGGACAAAGATCGCCCATTGCACGGGTTCTTTTTTCATTTTGAAATGAGAAGCCGGAAATACCCTTTCAAAAGCCCCGGGCAGCCCGCCTGCCTTATATGCATACATCAGCCGGACCCCTCTCCAGCTTAGGCTGGAACGGTATCCGGCTATGGTGCCTTCATGAAATCCTGGGTATAGTATTTCTGGTACACCCCGACGCCAAGATGGGTGAAATCTTTCTCCAGCAATGTTTTCCGGTGGCCTTCTGAATTAAGCCATCCCTCCACAGCAGCCGGACCATCCGTATAGTGGGCGGCAATATTTTCCCCAGCCGCAGCATAAGAAACATGCCCATTCTTTAATCTTTCTTTTAAGTCTCCATATTTGGGGGAGACATGCGAAAAATAATGGTCGTCAGCCATGTCTTTGCTGTGATTGTACGCCACTTCGGAAAGAGCTGTATTCCAGGCCAGTTTTTTTAAACCGAATCGTGCCCTGACAATGTTTGTAAGGTCAAAAATTTGCCTGGCGTTCGCCTTTTCTACGTCAACCCATTTCGGATCATCCTCCGGAACGGATTCGGGCAGTTCTCCGTGGTACACCATTTCATATGGATGCAGCATCGTCAGTGTGTTTTTATCCATAAAACGGATAAACAGCAATTTGCCGCTGAACTTATCAAGCGCCAGCTGGGCATAGATATCCCCAAGACGGACAAGCGGGCGGATATTCAAATCTTCTTCCGACAATTCAAAGCGGTATGTGCCTTCATTTGTTTGCACCGTCATATCCGTATCCATTAAAATGGAACTGTAAATTTTTTCTACATTTTCTCCAATCTCAAACGGGGCTACGTCTAAACGGGTTCCGACAGCGTAAATGGTCGTAACCTTGCCATTTTTCACGCCGGCCTGAAAATAACCGGTCGATTTTTTCTTATAAATCCACCAATCATAACCATATGGAGACGGATCCACCCTTTGTGGTTTTCCGAAATGTGTGGTCAACGTTTTCACAGGTTTCCCGATATATACCGACATGCCATGATCCGGACGGCTGTACGTTTGATCCTTGCTGTGGTCATGAATGTCAGAACTGTTATCCATTTTCTTGTTAGAGGAATGGTTTTGCAGTACGCCGTTTTCAGGACGAAGCTGGACATAAAGTCCGATCAGAAATATGATCACAAGGATCGCGGCTGTTTTTAAAAAGGTACGCAGGTGACTTCACCTCTCTTGATGTTCCGTAAATTTTTTCTCCTTTAATTCATTTTATTATATATTTTACAGTTTTAAGCAGAAAAGCACCAATTTTTTCAATCACCTCCTCGAAGGGCAGCCGATGCGGCCGGTTTTTTTGCGGGTATGAACATTTGCATTGCATAAATGTTTGTATTCAGATAAGATAAAATTGAAAGATTTTAATTGCGCGGACGGGAGGGGTATTTTTGCGGTTTGATGACACGGGTTTGGAAAATATGAAAGTGGATCTGACGCGGCTGGATGATGTAATGGAGCGGCACAAGATGGTACGTGCCGGGCAATGGGATTATGAACGCGTCACATATGATAGAAAATTTACGATTCAGGAAGGCACCTATTATCTTCGCGTGCAGGGAGTTGCAACCGAGGGGGATGTGGATTCGTTTGATGCCGTGATTCAGTTAAAGGCGCCTATTTTAGGAAAATATTATTATCCGCATGGTGTGGAATACGGCGATGACGAGTATTTTCCGCATGATCTCGTCAAGTATTGCAGAAAAAATTTGGAAGCGCTTAAAGAAGACTTGGTTGTATTTGCTGAATAAAATGTGCCGCTCCTGTGGCCCCTTAAAACGGTGGGCCATAGAGAGCGGCCTTTTTTTAATGCTGTTCCATTAGCCTCCGCTGTTCTCCGGCAACCGGATTCTTTTCCGTGCTGCCATCTTCCTGTTCTGTCCTTGCCCATTGGAAAAAAATGCGGGCAAGCATGATGCCGTAGACGATTTCCTGCATGATTTTCATCACCACACCGCCAAGCTGCTGGTCCTGCAGTACAGGAAGCGGTGAGAAAAGCGCCGGGGAGCCGTAACGCGCCACTCCGGAGAGCATGTCAGCAGGCACACATAAATGCATGGACGAAAGCCACATCGTTCCGTCGGAAAAGCTCCTGTAAACCGGATGATTGGCGAACATGATTAAGGCGCATGCAGGGGTTAAAAGCATGGCGCTTGCAAATAAATAAGCGATTTTTTTCAGGCCACTCAGCGCATATTGCCCGGGCAATGGCGACAAAATCGGCCACCACATCGCTATGGCTAAAAGAAACAGCACAATGGTGTAGATGCTGTGGAGAAAAGGAGTGACCTTGACCTGATCGAAAACGGCCGGAATGTGGTACAGGGAAAAAATGATATTAAAGGTGATAACGGCAAGCACCGGATTTGTAAAGAACCGGACAACGGGCGCGACAACCGGAAGCTGCATCCCCTTTTCCAATATCCACACCGGCATCCCACGCAAAAACAGCGGTGCGACAATGAAAAAAAGGATAGACATTTGCAGCATATGGACGGAAAACAGGATATGCCCGATAAGATCGACAGGAGAGCCTTTGACGATGTAAAGCAATACCATCGCTGTACAAAAAGAAACAGACTGCACCGGACTCGGCGGCATTGCGTTCAAATAAGACCTTTTGCATAAGGACGCAAGCAGAAAATAAAGAAAAACAAACAGTAAGATCGTGATAAAAAAATAAGGGCTCCACAGTGCACGAAATCCGAATATTTCAAGCGGCACCATTACCACTCCTCGTATAATAAGTTTAAATCCAAAGTGGATGTCAATTTCCAGTTCATTCTGCTGCTCATTGACAAGTGAATAT
>NZ_CALPDC010000007.1:0-85601 GCF_943193165.1 Weizmannia agrestimuris | reverse complement strand
AAGGATTGGAAAAATAACTTTGGCTAAAGCCAACCGAAATTCATCTCCCACCTACTCATTGGTGCGATTCGCACCTTCACATTCCTTGAGGATGGGAGACTTCTTTCGGAAAGACGTTAAAAAAGTTCAAAAAATTGCTTCAGCCTGCCACCCGCCCATATGCTACAATAAAATAAAGAAATGAATATGGAAAGGAAGTATTTTTATTTAAAATAATCGTTAAGGGAGGGCGTCTCATGAATAGCTTTGGCGAGAAGTTGAAATTTTACCGTGAATTAAACGGGATGAGCATCGAAGAACTGGCCGTGAAAGCCCGGATTGGCAAACATACACTCGAACAGTACGAAACCGGGGAACAAATTCCGACCACACAGACAATATTAAAACTCTCCACTGTTCTTGATGTAGCCGCTTCCGTATTTTTGGAAGCGCTCGGAAAAAAATAATTTTATAAGAGGTTTAAATTTCATTCACAACGGCTATCCTAATACTACAATGCTTTCCTTAGTGAGGGCGACTTTCGGGAAGCCGCACTATCATAAGTATTCCCCCTTTTTTTATTTTTGCGGGTCCCGTTTTCCGGCCCCGTTTTTTGTATGCTGTAAAGAGAAAAAACAGCGCCTCGTTTAGAGCGCTGTTTTCCTGTTTTTTGGATTCGCTTTTTATCCTTTCAGCCAGAATGCACGGGCGGCCGCTGCAAACAGACTTCCTTACCGTTTTGGAAATTCCCTTGTATATTGGACCGTTTTTCCAGCGCGGTACCGGCTTCAAGTGTTCGCTTCGGGAACTTCTACGGGCGGCCGCTGCAAACAGACTTCCTTATCTTTTTGGAAATCCTCTTGTATATTGGACCGGAATACCTGCGTCTTTGCGGAGCACGATACCGGCTTCGAGCGCCCAGTACGGGTTGCGGAGCATGCCTCTGCCGACCGCAACAAGATCTGCTTCTTCGTTTCCGATTACCGCATTGGCAAGAACCGGGTCTTCCAGCCGGCCGACAGCAATGACCGGAACGTTTAAAGCCTCTTTGATCCGGCGTGCAAGCGGCACCTGGTAAGCAGCGTGCGTCCCCGGGCGCCCGTCTGCACCGATAGGGCCCTCGCCTCCGGAACTGATATGAAACAGGTCAACACCCGCTTCCTTATACGCCTTCGAAAATGCAATGCTTTCTTCAATGCCATACCCGCCATCGACATATTCACGGGCTGAAATGCGCATAATAAGCGGCATGTCAGCAGGCATTTCTTTTTTGGCAGCGGCGATGACTTCTTTTCCGAATAATGCCAAATCCTGTCCGTATTCATCTGACCGTTTGTTTGTATAGCGCGACTGGAATTCATGGATCAGATAACCGTGCGCGCCGTGGAGTTCGATCGTGTCAAAACCGGCCTGGACGGCGCGGCGGACAGATTCGCCAAATTTGCGGACGACTTCTTTGATTTCTTCCTTCGTTAATGCCTTCGGTGTTTTTGCATTGTCATCAAAAGGGATAGGGGAAGGGGCAACCGGCTGTTTTGCGTCCTGTGCTTTTCTGCCGGCATGTCCGATTTGAATCCCGACTTTGGCGCCGTACTGATGGCACGCTTCCACAATTTTGGCAAGCGGGGCGATCTGTTCATCAGACCATAAGCCGAGATCGTTGTCGGTAATTCTGCCGTCCGGCTCCACATCGGTCATCTCAATAATGATCAGGCCGGCACCCCCGATGGCACGGCTGACGTAATGGACATAATGCCAGTCAGTGGCAACGCCATCTTTTTTCTCAACGGAGTATTGGCACATAGGAGGCATGACAATACGGTTTTTCACTTCAAGCGATTTCAGCTTGTACGGGGTAAATAAATCATTCATTGCAAAACCACTCCTTACGCCTGATATTTTTGCACCTGAACCGCTATGTAAATGGCGGAAAAGTTCGTTCCAAATATAACAAACCGGTGTTCCAACCGTCAAAACTTGCGCTCACAGTCCTTGTGCGTGCAAAATTCTGCCTGATTGTGTTAAAATCATCATACACTTACATATCTAAGCGAAAGAAGGAATGAAGGATGGCTCAAACGATTCCAAAATTAACATTCAATAACGGCGTTGAAATCCCGCAACTCGGCCTCGGCGTTTTTCTTGTAAAAGAAGAAAATGAGTTGAAAAACGCTGTGAAAGCCGCGCTGGAAACCGGCTACCGCCATATTGATACTGCGATGATTTACGGGAATGAAACATATGTCGGCGATGCAATCCGGGAAAGCGGCGTAGACCGGAAAGAAATCTTCATTACGTCGAAAGTGTGGAACTACGACCACGGCTATGAAGAAACAAAAGCCGCTTTCCAGGCGAGCCTCGACCGTCTTGGCACCGATTATTTGGATCTTTACTTGATCCACTGGCCGTCACCGAAATATATTGAAACATGGAAAGCAATGGAAGAACTTTACCATGAAGGCAAAGTAAAAGCGATCGGCGTATCGAATTTCCAAATCCACCATTTGGAAGATTTGCTGGCCCATAGCGAAGTGGTGCCGGTGATCAACCAAATTGAGACACATCCGGAATTTCCGCAAAATGAACTGCATGCATTTCTGAAACAGCATCATATTTTACATGAAGCATGGGGCCCGCTCGGCCAGGGCAAAAACAACCTGCTTGAGCAGCCTGTTTTGGTTGAGCTTGGGAAAAAATACGGCAAAACCCCGGCGCAAATTGTGCTGCGCTGGCACGTGGAACGAGGCATTGTCGTCATTCCAAAATCGGTGACCCCGAGCCGGATTAAAGAAAACAGCGAGATTTTCGATTTCTCGTTAACCCCGGAAGACATGGAAAAAATCGCTTCTTTGAACACCGGGAAACGGTACGGAAGGAATCCGGATGACGAAGAATTTTTAGCACAAACTTCCGTAAGGCCGGAATAAAGACGGGCAGCTGTCCTCTGGGCAGCTGCTTTTTTAATTGCTTTTCCGGAAATGATACCGGTTTCTCCCGGAGCGCCTCCCATCGCCAATTTCTTGCGGCTTTCCGGCGATTGATTGATTTTTCCAGAGATCCCCTTTGGTTTTGCTGTACTTTTCATGCCGGCTGCTTTTTTTCCAGCGAATGCGAAGCCACCATGGGAGGTTCATGCCCGCCGTTTCGCGGGGGGCTGCGCCTGTTGTTTTGGATCTTTTCGCCTGAACCCGCTGGTTTAAATTTTACGCTGGTTTTTCTCTGCCCCAAGGCAGCAAGATCAATCATCAAAATGGACGCATTTTCCAGCCATTGGTATACTGATTACAAAATACGAAAGGAGCGATAGAAATTGTCCATTTCCATTCCTGAAATCAAACTGAACGACGGGATGACCGTTCCGGCCGTCGGATTCGGCACATACAAACTGAACGGGGCGGCAGGCGTCCAGGCGATCGTAAGCGCCATTGATGCGGGTTACCGCCTGATTGATTCGGCATTTAATTATGAAAACGAAGGAGCGGTCGGCGAAGCGGTCCGGCGCTCTTCCGTTCCGCGTGAACAGCTGCGCATCACTTCGAAACTCCCGGGGCGGCACCATGCTTATAAAGAAGCGGTCCAGACCATTCAGGAATCATTGTACAGGTCCGGCCTCGATTACTTTGACCTTTACCTCATCCACTGGCCGAACCCAAGCAAAGATTTATATGTGGAAGCGTGGCAGGCGCTTGTCGATGCGCAAAAATGGGGGCTTGTCCGCTCGATCGGCGTTTCCAACTTTTTGCCGGAGCATTTGCAACGGATCATAAAAGAAACCGGGGTTGCGCCGAGCATAAACCAGGTGGAACTTCACCCTTATTTCGCACAGGAGGAGCAGCGCGCCTGGCATGAAGAACACGGAATTGTAACGGAATCATGGAGCCCGCTTGGAAGAGCGAACCATCTGCTTGAAGATCCGGCGATTCAAAAAATTGCTGCGGCCCATCAGAAATCCGTTCCGCAAGTGATTTTGCGCTGGCATACACAGCTTGGCGCCATTCCGCTCCCGAAATCGGCTTCACCGGAAAGGCAGCTGGAAAACTTGTCTATCTTTGATTTTTCGCTTTCTGAAGAAGAGATGCGCACCATATCCGGGTTAAGCCGCCCGGACGGCAGGACTTTCGGCCAGGATCCGGCAACCTATGAAGAATTTTAAAGACATATTTGTGAACGATGCAGATACGTATTTTGAGAAGGTTCCGGCAATCTATGAAAAATTTTAAAGCCATGTAAAAAAAGGGGCTATCCCAATAGTCGTTAAACGGCTGATGGGAGCCCCTTATTTTTGTAAGTATGATATAGTTGGTTGTTGGTTGTTCATTTCAGTCACGATGCCCACAAACGTTTCATGAATCTCACAATTATCTGTTCAGGAGCCAACGGGACTGCTCCTTTTTTTATAAGCACGATACAATTGGTTGTTCGGTTTCCGTCACGATGCCCACTAGCGTTTCATGAATCTCACAATTATCTGTTCAGGAGCCAAATGGGACTGCCCCTTTTTTAAAACAAGAACCGGACCGGATAGAAGCCGGTTCCGGCCATTAATAAACGATGACCGGTTCGTTTTGTTCCAGGTTGTCATAGACGGTTTTCATGACACTTGGCGGCGTGTTCACACATCCGCCGGAGCCGTGGTGGACATAGGCGTCCATGGCCCAGTTCTTCCGCCAGCTCGCATCATGGAAGCCAACACCGCCGAGCGTGAAAGGCGCCCAATATTTTACCTTAACGGAATAATTCGGGTTGCCCGCTTCACTGCCCTCCAATACAGACGGGGACTCTTTATATTCGATGTACCAAACCCCTTTTGGCGTATCTTCGTGTGTATCATGCCTTCCCGTTACAACCCGGGTCGTGACTTTCAGCTTGCCGTCCTTATAAATCCAGATGCGCTGGTCGGAAATCGACACTTCCGCATACGTATCGCCAATCCCGTTTTCGGCCAGGACATGGTAGCCGACGCCGATCGTGCTGTACCCTTCGCCGTAAATATTGTAAGCCTTGACGGTATCCTTGCCGTTTTGAAAGGCGTCCGCAATCCGTTTCGCTTCCGCTTTCGTATCAATCGCCCAGCCGTACGACTGGCCTTTTACGGAAATGACGGAGCCCGCATGCGTTTTGAAACTGAAGTTTTTATGGAGCGTCGATTTCTCCTTGTTCAACGCATCCAGCCGCGACTGGATGCCGGACGGGTCAATTGCTAGTTTCATATCTTTTGAGACGGATGCATTTTGAATTAGTTCACTTGCCTTGAACGGATATTTCTTTTCCTGCAGGATATAGTTGACAGTCTTGTTCGAGAGTTCCTCAAGCTTTTGCTTTTCCTGCTTTACAATTTTGCTGTTTTCGCGGACCGGTTGAAGTTTTACCGGACGCAAATGAATTTCACTATTGTATTTTTGTGTGTCATATGCCTTTAACATGGCGGAAATGTCGTATTGATTGCCGTTTTCGCTTTTCGATACACCAATTTTTCCGTCCTTCAGATAAGCCTGTGCATCTTTTGGTGCCTGCAGATGTTGATTTTGCTGTTCCAGTTTTTTGGAAACTTCCTGCTTCAGTGTCACATTGCGGTAGTGATCCGTCCGCCCCGGCATGACCATATAATTTTTCTCTTTAAAAGACGGAATCCATGTGCGCTGGGTTTTGAAAACGCGTTTTACCTTCGCCATATCACCGTCTGTAAAACGGACCTTTGTATCTTTCCCGTCCACCAAAACTTTGTTCCCGACATATACTTTATTTGTTAATGTCATAGACTTTAATTTTTTCATCGCCTGTTCAGTGGTCATGCCGCCGACTTTGACGTTGTTGATTTTGACATGCGGATTAAAACGGGTAGCCTGGTAATAGCCGGCACCGCCTAAAAGAATGATGACAACTGCCGCAATGATGCCAATAAGAAGACTTTTCTTCCTGGTTATGGCCGATCACCCCAATAAAGTAGTTTATGTTACAAAAAGATTACATCATTTACATATAAGATATATGAATCAGTCCGGTTATACAAGTCATTTATTCCATTTCATCCAACGTTCACAAATCTTTGGGAAGCGCATGACGCCATCCCCTGCTTTTTCCCCCGGAAACAGCGGTGTTTTAGCCTGACATCTCATCTGTCTGCTCCTATAAAAAAGAAAACACAATAAGCGCATTTGTAATGGCATGCCGTAACCACATCTGCCACCTCCTATAAAAAAGAAAACGCTAATCCGCATGCGGAAAGCGATTTTTCTTCATGATTTCTTCTTCCAGTTTTTTTGCCTGCTTCACCTGCTTTTCATTGATTTTCCGGAAAATGAAAAACACGAGCACCGCAAGCAGCACAAAAAAGGAAAGTGAGATCAACGCCGGGATATAATATTTTTTCTCCTGCGGAAATTGAACAAGAAATCCGATGAGATATGGAAACAATGGCACTTCCCCCTTTTCAACCATTATAACAGCCAGGGGCCGCAAATGAAACGGTTACAGCACCGCATTTTTCATGCGGTGCTGTTGAACAGGTTTCCGAAAAAAGCCGCAGGGCAGGCCGGCATGGTAACTCGCGATTAACGTATGGTGATTTTTTCGATGATGACATCGTGCACCGGTTTATCCTGCAGACCTGTACGGACGCCGGCGATTTCATCGACAACCTCCATGCCTTCCATGACCTGGCCGAATACGGTGTGACGGAAATCAAGCCACGGTGTCCCCCCTTTTTCCATATAAGCTTCTACGACTTCAGCCGGGTAACCCGCCTGTTCCATTTGCCCTTTCATGCTGGGATCAACCGTTTTGCTTTGGACGATGAAAAACTGGCTGCCGTTTGTGTTCGGGCCGCCGTTGGCCATGGACAAGGCACCGCGGAAATTGAAAAGCCGTTCTGAAAATTCGTCTTCGAACGGGGCGCCGTAGATGCTTTCGCCGCCGGTCCCGTTTCCGCTCGGGTCCCCGCCCTGGATCATGAACCCATCGATCACACGGTGGAACGTCAAGCCGTCATAGTAACCGTTTTTGCTGTGCGTGACAAAATTCTCGACCGTTTTCGGCGCAAACGCTGGAAACAGCTTGATCGTGATCGTTCCCATATTGGTCTGCATGTCTGCGACCGTTTCGTTTTCGCGCACGCCCGCTTGAAGTTGCGGATACATGGTTTCGTCTGCCATATGTTTAAAACCTCCATTTGTTTCACTATTCTTGTCTACTTTACTAAAATCCGGGCAAAAAGTCCAAACGTTTTCTTTTGCTTCTTTCCGGCTTTTTCACCATAATGGTAGTAAAAGCGCAAGGGGGAATCAGCTTGGAAGTTGGAGATAAGATTGTGACAACGAAAAAAACCGGGAAATATATTGGAGAAATTACGCAAGTGTTTCCCGACCATTATGTATTTAAGGTACTGGCCGTGTTAAAGCATCCCGCCCAGGGGGATTTGCACCACCCGAATGAAGGGGATGTACCGTTTTTCCATGAGCGGAAAGCTTTGGCCTTCGGAGAACAAGCGAATATCCCGCGGAAAACGGTCAAACCGTACAACGGCGAGATTCCGGATTACGAGGCGTCGCTAAAAACCGCTGTCCGCGAACTGATGGAAAAGCTTGAAAAAGAAGACACACTTTACAGCCGGAAAAGCATCGCCGCGTTAAAAAGTTTGATGAAAGAATATGGCATATCACCCGTTGGATGATTTTCCCAGCGGGTTTTCTGATGGCAGGGGCAATGATACTGTTAGGGAAAACGTGATATCCCCTTTTTTCTGCGGCAAAAAGGGAATCGGGGAATGCTTCTTTTTACTTCCTTCCTGTAAGCCGCGCGTAAATATCCAGTGCCAAATGCCGATGCCCAAATCCGTGGATCCGGATTTTGCCTTCCATGTTCTGATATACCAGCCTTAAATCAGCCGGATGCCTTTGTATTCGTTTACTTTGAAAATGATAGGATATCCTCCTTCATCATTCCCTTTCAAACACGATCCAACATTTCTCTGCCGTTTTACTTGATAAATTGCGCGTACATGGCCCGGCCGGAACTGTTTGTGGCAAAACGGGCGGGATCCAAACTTTTCCAAAATGGGGTTCGGATTTCAAACATATACTAGATGTGCGGGCCGTCCTATACAAAAGTGCGTTTCAAGCATACGATGCAAGGGTAAAGTTCCTCCGTCAAAAAACGGACACCTTTTTTTACAAGCCGGTTTTGTTGAAGTTTCGGTGATAAGTTTTATAATAATATTTAGGTCAACGAAATATTTACTCTATATACTTTTATCTTTTTTTATTGCGCAAGGAGGCGATTTTCTCATCTGATGAGCCAGGAAAAACGCAATTTGTATATTATGTTCGTCTGTAACTTTTTAGTAGGTGCCAGCTTAACGATGATCGTTCCGTTTTTATCGTTATATATTCAAACATTCGGCCACTTCAGCGACAGCTATGTCCAGCGCTGGGCCGGATATATTTTTGGCGTGACCTTTCTGGTTGCTTTTTTTATGTCGCCAATCTGGGGGCGCATCGGCGACAAATACGGCTTTAAACCGACGCTTATTATTACCGGGTTCGGCATTGCCGCGAGCCTGTTGTTTATGGGGCTTGCGGACAATGTCGCCACTTTATTTTTGACCCGGATTTTCATGGGGATCGTGACCGGGTTTATCCCGACTTCCATGGCGCTCATTTCCAAGCAGACCTCGAAGGAGGAAGCCGGCAAGGTGCTCGGCACTTTGCAAATGGGCAATGTTTCCGGAAACTTATTCGGGCCGCTGATTGGCGGATCGATTGCGGACAATTTTGGTTTTAAATACACTTTTATGATTACAGCCGTTGCCATTTCGATTGCCGCGCTTGGCGTTGTTTTCGGCATTAAAGAAAAACGTGCCGATCCTGCCCGGCGAAAAGGGAAACCTGTTTCTCCCCTCGCTGTTGTGAAACAAATTGTCAGCCGCCGGATTTTGATTACTGTTATGGTGATTGCACTCTTGATCCAAATGGCGAACTTTTGTGTTCAGCCGCTTTTGGCACTGTATGTCAGCCATTTGACAAGTTCAGGCAATATTGCATTTTTATCTGGGCTTGCTTTTTCCGCCACCGGCTTCGGCAACCTGCTTTTGGCAAGGCAGTGGGGCATGCTTGGCGATAAATACGGGCATGCAAGGATTCTTTTGATTTTGCTTGTGCTTGCCTGTGCCTTCATGGTGCCGCAAGCTCTCGTAAGCCATTTATGGCAACTGATTATTTTGCGGTTTTTGTTCGGCATGGTGATCGGCGGGATGAACCCGAGCATTGTGGCGTTTATCCGCCTCGAAGCGCCGCTCAGCATGCAAGGCGAAGTGCTCGGTTATAACCAAAGTTTCCGGTTTCTCGGGAATGTAACAGGGCCGCTGATTGGCGGTTACGTATCCGTCATCTCCGGCATTTCATCTGTGTTTTATGTAACCGGAGTTTTGTTCCTGTTCGCATTTGCGCTCCTTCTTTACAGTGTAAAATCAGAACAGCGCCGCACCGTCCGGGAAAGCTAAAACGGCAAGATACCAGTTTGGTGGTATCTTGCCGTTTTTACTTTTTCTTGCCGGGCCGTGAAACTTTTAGCTTTTTTTTGGCACGACCGCAATGGTACAGCGCGACAGGCAAATTAAGTTTTCGTCTTCGTCTTTGATTTTGATTTCCCAAACCTGGGTGCTTTTGCCCCGGTGCACGGCCTCGGCAACTGCGGTTACGGTGCCGTTTCGTTTTGAGCGGATATGGTTGGCATTGATTTCAAGTCCGAAACAGACTTCTTTTTCTAAATCGATCAGCATCGCAGCCCCGAGGCTTGCTGCGGTTTCCGCGAGTGCAACGGATGCCCCGCCGTGCAGGTATCCGAGCGGCTGTATCGTTTTTTCATTCACAGGCATGGTCGCCACTACTTTCCCGGGCTCCATTTGGACAAGTTTTATGCCCAGCGCGCCGATCATTGTATGTTCCAATTCCATCTCTTTCCCCCCGGTTCGGATTGTCCATACATCTTTCAAGCCTTTCTTTCATACGATGTAAAAAATGATGATCCCCGCCTGAGAAAGAAGGTGAGAATATTGTACTACAATCCGTATTATGTTGTTCCTTCCTTTCCATACTATTCCATGCCTTACCGCCAATATCCTGCCGTCCACCCGAAAAAATTTATGGATTCGGCCATGCGCACGCACGCGCTCTTGGCAGATGCACAGCTTTTGCTTAACCGCATTTCCCGCTCTACGGCTTTTGCCGGGCAACTGATGTCTGCTGCACAAAAATCAGATTCGACCGATGTCGGTCGCATGCTGACGGGTACCGGTATCCAGCATATACCGCGCGTGTTTTATACACCGGACGGCCTTGTATTGCAGTTTGTCCACCAGGCCGCGGGCAACCAGGAACCTTGCTGTGAGCTCCGGATGAAAATGCGCTGGTCATAACTTGCGGCTTGTCCATAGCTCTGGGATCCTGCCCCCCGAATTGTTTTTTATAAGCTGTATGAAGGACGAAACCAAAGACGCGGCTCTCTGATTTGTCCTTCATCGGCTGTATGAAAGACAAAATCAATGGCTCCGTGCTCCGAATTGTCCTTCATCAATCCGATGAAAGACAAATTTCAAATCCCAGAACGGCGAAATGTCCTTCATAGACTGAATGAAGGACAAAATCAATGGATCCGTACCCAGAATTGTCCTTCATAAGCTGTATGAAAGACAAAATCAATGGCTCCATACCACGATTTGTCCTGCATCAACCCGATGAAAGACAAATTTCAGATCCCAGGACGGCGAAATGTCTTTCATAAACTGAATGAAGGACAAAATCAAGGACTCCTTACCCCAAATTGTCCTTCATAAGCTGTATGAAAGACAAAAACAAAGGCTCCGTGCTCCGAATTGTCCTTCATCAACCCGATGAAGGACAAATTTCAAAACCCAGAACGGCGAAATGTCTTTCATAAACTGAATGAAGGATAAAATCAAGGACTCCTTACCCCAAATTGTCCTTCATCGTTTGTATGAAAGACAAAAACGTGGGCGCCGCTCCCCAAATTGTCCTTCATGTTTTATCATTTGAAGCCGTTCCAACAAAATCCTTGTTTCGGAACTTCTTGCAACCAAAGGAGCCGGGTATCTTTCCGAAAAAATAACCCCCGCTTGAGAAGCGGGGGTTATTTTTAATAATACGGGAATGGCGGATATCCTCCGTACGGAACCGGTGGATATGGCACCGGAGGGTATGGAAAATACGGGCGTGGCCTTACCAGTGCCCCGCCAAGCAAACCGCCGAGAAAACCACCCAGAAGCGGTCCTGCGAAAAACGGGGAACGTGCCGGGTAATGTGCATGCGGATACATCAAATAACCTCCTCTCCTTCTATTTTTAGTGTATGCATCCCAGCACTACCGGATTGGGCGTTACGCAGACGCTGACTTTTGCCCGTTCTTTTTTTTGCGTCTTTCCTGCCACAAAATCAGCAAAAGCGTTATAATCGGAAAAACCACTTGCATGGGAAGGTGAAGCAGAACAGGCACCACTTTGATGCCCTCATCAATATGTTCCGCATACGTTGACGCAATCATCACCGATGCGCACAACATGATCAGGCCGAGCGGATAAACTGTTCTCTTATAGCTGCTCACATGAAACAGCTCCGTAAACATTATGCAAGCCGCATATAAGAAAATCCCTACTTTAAAAAAGCCGCCAACGATTAAAGCCAACATAAAAAATACATCCAACCGCTCCAGAAAATGGGCGATTTGAATTTCCTGGATGGTCGTAAGCAGCGGAAACGGGGAACGCATCATTACATCCACGCCAAGTACACAGGTATTGATCAGCATCGAGATCGCCAAATTTGTACCGCTTAACCACATGGCGGACAGCCCGGCTACCTTTACACCCTTTATCTTGTCTACAAGCGGAAAAATGGACAAAAACGCAATCGTTTCGCCGAAAGGAATATAAATCGTCTCTGTCGCCATTGTTTTCATAATAGGCATGGGTCCGTTTTCCAGTATGGGTTTCAAATAATTAACGTTAATGAGCCCCGATGAAGTAATCAATACGAAACTCGTAATTGCCAAAAAATAAATAAAGATGAAAAAGATCTCCCCGGTTCTGGCCATCACTTCCATTCCTTTTTTCACTGCATACATGACGCAAAAAGCCATGATCACTGTGATAATAAATCGCGGTGTTTCCGGATAAGCCGATATAATCAGCATTTCTCCAAAGTCGCGCAGCACCCTGGCAGAAAGATACAAAAAGTAAATGCCCATGGCAAAGCCGAAAAACCAGCCAATGACTTTTCCGTAAATCGCCCGCAACCATTCGACCGGCGAAATGCCAGGATAGAAGGAAAATATTTTGTAATAAACGTAAAACAAGAAAAACCCAACGCTCAAGCCGCTTAAAACCGCAAGCCATGCATCCTGCTTTGCGCCCTTTCCGATCCCCAGCAAAAGGGCACTGCCTAGTTCAAACATACAAATTAACACAAATAATTGGTATGAGGAAATCTTCGCCTTTTCCATATATCACCAGGCCCTATTATTTTAAATTTGAAAGGAATGGATTTGTCCGTAGTTCAGAATTGGCGATGACGACATCTGCATGCACTTTCACTTTTAAATGGGCAAAACCATTTTCATTCCAATGATGCTTTAAACTGTGCCACTCTTTCGGGTACTGGCGGTAAATCATTTCCCCGAAGCCGAACACATCACATTGATCGCGCTGCATATGGCGAATGCCTTTGTTGATTTGCTGCTCCACATTTTTTTCGTATGCTTTTTCAATCCGGACCATTTCCTTGGAATCCATTACATCAAGCGGCACATCGACTTCTTGTAGCTGACCTGCAAGGCGAATGTGAATATGCATTTCCGGCTTCCCGTTTTTCATAACCGGTTTCATTCCGATAATCGTTTTTCTTACCCGCAGCCCGAGCGCATTTGGATGATGAGCCCAGTCTATTTCTAGCGCAGACATCTTTGTTTTTTTCAATAGCCATGTAATCGTACGGGCATCCTGTCCGCCTACCCAATCAATCAATTTTCCATGTTTTAAGATCCCGATCCCTCCGCTCGTTAAGTATGCGTCCAGTTTTGTTTGATTCTGGCTGTCCTGCTTCCCTCCTTTTTTCGGATCCCCTATCAGCTTGAAGCTTCCCACTACCGCTTCTTTTCCTTCCGTTGTAAAGTCATATAAGATATCGGAAACATCTGTTTTTATTCGCCCACCGACATTTTCTTCCGCATCTTCCAATGTTTTATTGATTTTATTGGTCGGAATATGGTCAATCGGCGTCATCACCTGAAGAATATCTTCCGCCTTACCTTTGCGGGCAATCAGAACGGAAGCAGTATTGCGGAATTCTTTACGCCTGTCAAAAGTATCAATAACCGGATAGATGCCATTTTCCGCCAAGTTTCTGCCAATCAAGAGAACGTTTGTATGAGAAAAATATAGTCTCCTGGAAATTTCCTGGTCTGAAGCGAGAATGGCTTCCTCAATCGTTTTGCCTTCCGTCTGATAGATGGTAACAGGAGGACCCTGCCCGCCGCCGATTTGCATGCCGCTTGGAATGTTTAAGTAATTAACAATTTGATAGGTCAGCAAATAATGCCCGTTCTCAAGCTGGTCAATGCCAATGGCGCTTACAAAGGCAATATCCGTTAACTCTTTATGGCTCCAGCAGCCTGTCAGCAAAAAAGAAGCCATAAAAAGGGCAACGGCCGTTTTCCATCGACTGCTCATCATGGTTGCTCCCCATTCGCATCATTTTTTTGTTTCGGCGGCATTGGCTTTTGGTTTTCTGCCTGGCGGACGATATTTTTCTGGCTGAAGAGACGCGGCCTGGCGCTCATCGACCACATTGGCACGCGGATCACCGTATCACCGGAGTTGGAACGAATGAAAGGGGCAATCGGCGCCGTGTATGGCACGCCGAAAGACCGCAAGCTGGTCAAATGGACAACAAGCGCAATCATCCCAATAATGATGCCGTAAAAACCGAAAGTAGCCGCCAGAAGCATAAAAACAAAACGACACAATCTGGCTGAAACAGCAATGAAAAAAGAAGGGGTAGAAAAACTGGCGATGGCCGTGATCGATACCACAATGACCATTGCGGGAGAAACAAGTCCGGCCTGCACTGCCGCTTGCCCGATGACAAGCGCCCCGACAATCGAGACGGTCTGGCCGATCGGACGCGGCAGACGAAGTCCGGCTTCCCGGAGGATTTCAAATACAATCTCCATCCCAATTGCCTCGACAACAGCCGGGAAAGGAATCGTCTCCCGCTGCGCCGCGAGCGTGAAAACAAGCTGTGTTGGGATAAGTTCCTGATGATAGGTTGTCACGGCGACATAGACAGCAGGCCCAACAAGTGAGATTAAGTAGCTGAGCACCCGCAAAAAGCGGAGCGCTGTCGCAATGTCAAACCGTGTATAATAGTCATCTGCCGACTGGAAAAATTGGATAAAAACAGCAGGTGCGAGCAAAACGAACGGCGTGCCGTCCACAATGATGGCGAAACGGCCTTCCAATAAATTGGCCGCCACCACATCCGGCCTTTCCGAATGGTACATTGTCGGGAAAATGGTATACGTTCTATCTTCAATGAGCTGTTCAATATATCCCGATTCCAGAATGGCATCGATTTTAATCGTGTTTAACCGTTTACGGGCTTCTTCAAGGATTTTATCGTTTACAATTCCTTTTATGTACATGAGCGCAACATCGGTCTGAGTCACTTCCCCGATTTTAAAGTTCTCAATCCACAAATTCGGGTCTTTAATCCGTTTGCGGATCAATGAGGTGTTCACACGTAAAGATTCAGTAAAACCTTCACGCGGGCCGCGTACAGTTACTTCGGTTGAAGGTTCTTCAATCGCCCGCTGTTTCCCGCCCCTTGTGCTGATGCTTAATCCGCCGTATACGCCGTCAATCAGTAAAATGGTCTGTCCGCTCAACAGCTCCGCAAACAAGTCATTCCAATTCATGACCTTTTTTACGCCGCCAATTTTAATGACATGCTTTATGATGCTGTCGAGTATATTTTCACCGTCCAAATACCCGTCGATTTCCGGATTACCCATCAAGATTTCAAGCAGGTTTTCATTGATCATTTTCGGATCATACAGGCCATCAACGGATATAACGGCAGCCGGTAAATCATTGCCGCTTCCAAGCATGATTTCATGAATCACAATATCAGAACTGTTCCCGGTTGTTTTTTTCAACTGTTGGATGCACGTTTTTAAATCGGTGCCCATGGTCAAACACGGGATATCCGTTACAGTCCCGCTCGTATCATTCCCGCGCACAGGTGTTTTCTGCACATCCCCGCTTTTCTTTGCACTTTTGTTTTTATTTTTTGCAGCGCTTCTCTGTTTTTTCCACCAATATGGCATACCGATCCTCCTTTTCGCCCGTGCATGACTGTTTGCAACGGAGCACAAACTACTGATGAAGACATCTTGTTGTTAGTATGTTTCGATTCGAAAAAAATATGAAAGGAATTAGCATGCATGAAAATCGCTTTCCTGACCGGGATTGTCGCACTGGTCCTCTATGTCTTCATCGCTGGCATTGATTTTTATATGACGAGGGACCTTATTAGCTCTATCTACCATCCGATCGGTACCTTCGATACTTTTTATCCTATTGAAAAAGGCGTGCTGATGTTATGCATCATGGCGCTCATATTTAAAATCACAATCGGTGTGTTGAAACAGAAAGAACGGCTGCAAAAATGAAGAATCGAGTAGGAGGCTAATCATGATTCATTAGCCTCCTACTCGATTTTAATCCTGTTCTGCCATCTTCTCAGCCAGCACGGCCAGTGTCCGTACCATTACACCGGTTGCGCCGGCCGGGCCAAGATCGGTTTCTTTCCCTGTTAAGGCGGTTCCTGACATTTCCAGATGGACCCACGGGGTGTCTTCCGCAAACGCCCCGATAAAAGCCCCGTTTTCGATCACGCGGCCTTCGCTGCCCGGCCAACCGTTCAAATCGGCAATTTTGCTGCTTCGTACGTTCTCTATGTCCGCTTCCGTTACAGGGAAGCGCCAGATGAATTCGCCTGCTTCCTTTGCAGATTCCAGTACTCGTTCAAAAAAAGTATCGCAATTGGCAACAGCGCCCGTTTTATCACGGCCGAGCGCCGAGACCACGTCCATTGTCAAGGTGGCAACATCCACAATTTGACTTGCACCATATTGTTTCGCATACGTTACGGCATCTGCAAGCATCAGCAACCCACTGGCACCGTTATCCCGCACTTCAATCGTTTTGCCATTCATGCTCGTGATGACAGTGCCCGTTTCAACAGGCATTTTACCCTGTCCATCGTTTGCAGGAACGCCCCCTGTGGTACCGTTTATGCGATTACCGGTTACGGGAAGTACCGCCACCACGTTTTTTGCCGGTTTCCGTTCCCCGACCACTTCCATGGCACCCAGAATAGCTGCTGCCCCTGCCATGCCTACATTTGCACCGGGTGTGCAACCATCGATCACGGCGCCGGTTCCGACAAGTGCAAGCACATTGCCCCATTCTCGTTCGCCCGCATATCTCAGCACGATCATGTTCGGCGGCTCTTTTGATTCCCCGGCCGCAGCCAAAATCGCCCCCATTCCAAGCTTTTCCATCTCCGTTTTTTTAAGGATTTCCACTTCAAAAGCGTATTTTTCAGCAAGTGATGCGGCGTATTCCGCGAGACGGACCGGTGTCCAAATATTCACCGGCGTATTGACAAGCGTTCGTGCCGTATTCACGCCTTTGCCAAAAACGTACCCACGGTGCAGGGCAGTGCCCACTGTTTCCCCGGGGAGATCGGTATTACGGTATGTACCCGTTTGAAGACTGGCGTTTTTAACCGGCCGGCCTTTTGCTTTTCCGGCGGCACCAGCATGTCCAATGTTCTCCGGTCGGATCTCTGCTTCCCCAGCGACATTAACATGCTCTGCGTTTCCCGGCCGGCCTTTTGCTTTCCTGGGGGCATTAACATGCTTGGCATTTCCCAGCCGGCCTTCTGTTTTTCTGGCAGCACTCGCTTGTTCGGCGTTCCTCAACCTGCCTTCTGCTTTCCCGGCAGCACCCCAATGAGGATTGGCGTTTTGAATCGGTTGTGCACCTGCTTTTCCGTTGACACGAACGTGTTCGGCGTTTTCCAGTCGGGCCTCGGCTTTTCCGTTGGTACTAACATGTTCGACGTTTTCCGGTCTCCCGGGGCCACTAACATGATCTGCGTTTTCCAGTTGGGTTTCAGCCTTCCCGGCAACCCTGGAATGAACATTTGTGACGTTTTCCACCGGTTCCGGTTTTTTCCCGGCAGCCCGGATGTAAACCGCTACTTTTTCGAGCTGCACTTCCGGAATATTCGGCTGTCTTTTGTAACCGGCAAACTGGTATGCGGCCATGGGAGCGGCTTCACCGAGCAACTGCGCGGCTTCCTCCCCGTTGATTGTGCCGGCGCAAAACGTATCGAGAAAAACCGCTGCCGTAGCCCATCTCATTTTCAGGATGTGTTTCACTGCTTTTCCAAACATCCTTTTCAAATGTTCTTTTCTGATTTTTTTCGGGTTGCCAAGCCCGATAAACAAAAGCCGTTTTACAGGCAGTTTTCCGAGGGTATGAATGACAGAAAGGCTGCCGGCGTGCGCGGATAGATCGCCGGATTTTACCAGTTCCGTCAGTTCCCCGTCGAAACGGTTGTCGAGTTTTTCCAGCAAGCCGTCAAACTTTTTTGGAACTTGCTGCAAGCCGATTACAAGGCAGTCTTCCCGGCATTCAAACGGATCCCCTGTACAAATTTCAAACATACAACCACCTCTGTTCCATTATAGCCGTCCGCTTGAAAAAAACGCACAAAAAAAAGCGCAACCGGCATTTTGCGCTATTCTTCCGTTTCCGGTCTAATATATTGCTGCCGGAACACTTGCATCGTTTTGTTTTCGTTCAGTTCAGCCAGTTCCTTTTCAGTCAGGGACCCGTCCCCCATTTTAATAATATACACATCAAGCGTCTGTTTTCCCCATTTCTTGTAAACATCCGAAACCGTTTCAAAATACAGATCGAGCCGGTTCCCTTTTATGGCGGATCCTGTATCGGCCACAACACCGAAATCGTAGCCTGGGATATAAAGGACCGTCCCGATTGGAAAAATGGATGTATCGGCAGCAATCGTTGAATATAAATCCCGTTTCACTTTCACCCCGGAGTAGGTGATGCCGTAGCCGGGATGATCGGGACTTTTTCCGGTCGATTCGGCCCCTGCCGTATACCCCGTTGCTGTCACTTTCTTTTTCGGGTAATTGCTCCAGTCATAGGCATCAAGGGATGGCTGCGGCTGGCTCGCGGCAATAGCGGCCAATCCTTTTTCCAATGTTGAAGCAGGTGCCGCTTTTGCAGCTGCTGCTTTTATCCCCGAAAGCGCCTGGAAAGTGGAAATCATTGCCCATATGAATAAAATGGCCATCAATAAGCGGATCATCCATTTTTTCATGTTCAATTGGTTTCACTCCTCTTAGGGCTATTGTTTCCCATGCCGTTACAAAATATGCGGGCATATTGGCAAAAAAACGACTGATCCGCCTGCCATTTTTTCGCGACAACTTATTCCGCCCACTCTCTGTTCTGAAAATGGCTCTTCCAAAAAGCGCTGGTTGATGTGCATTTTTTAAACGCTTTATCCGGGAATATTTGTGCCGGCTTTTGCCGGTCCGCCTCCAATTTGAAGGCAAAAAAAAGCTGCCTCAAAGGCAGTTTTAAAACATCCGGTATCCGTTTTTCCGGAGCGCTTTTATCGCAACACCGGCCAAAAGTGCCCCCGCAAGGCCGCTCGATAGCACGAGGGCATCCGATAAATGGATGGAAGCAAGATGCTCCCCAAGTTGCCGGAAAGCCGTCCCGGGATCGGTAAAATACCGGGAAAAAGTAATCCGGTCAATCATCGAAAGCGCAATGACCGGGTAAATGAAACAGAGAATCCAGGTCATCCGCAAAAGCATATTGGCAATAAAACCGATACCGAAAAACAAAACAAGAAAAAGGACCATCGAAATGATCAATACCGGTATACTCATAAGCCCCTCCGCATCCCCGTTATACATCTAGTTTACTGAAAAAACCGAATTTCGTCAAAAATAACGCGATGATATTTTTGCTATATAAAATTAAATTTTCCTTTCTTTAAAACAAGCCTCGTGCCGCCGATCATATACAAGGCACGATCATCCACGACTTTTTTCATAACAGAAGCAGAAGTGCCTTTCAGCTTTTTGCCAAACACAATGCCGATCGCATTGTCTTCCCCAAGGGAGCAAACAGTGCCTTTGTCATGAAAGGTAAAAGCTTCAAGGCTTTCTTCACCGCGGATCTTTTTCAGGAGGTTCCGTGCGCATATTTCTCCATGCTGCATGGCCATCTGTGCTGTTGGCGGGTACGGACGGTTTGTGTCCTTATTGATGATCAACGCACAGTCCCCAATCACAAACACATTCTCATGCCCCGGAACGGTCAAATCCGGATTGACTTTCACTCGGCCGCGCACCGTTTCAAACCCGGACGCATCAATCACGGTATTCCCGCGCACACCCGCGGACCAGATGACAGTTCCTGCCTTGATTTCATATGGCTCTCCGCCTTTTTTGCAGGCCCATACCCCGTCTTTTGTTGCTTTTTTAACCGCCGTACCAATATGGAACTCGACACCTTTGCTTTCCAAATACGAAAGGGCATAATCGACAAGTTCGCGGTCAAATTGCGGGAGGACGACAGGATTGGATTCAATCGAAACGATCCGCACTTTATCCCGCTGGATCCCGTATTCTTTGCAAAGCGCCGGAATCCGGTTCACCAGTTCGCCAAGAAACTCGATGCCGGTAAAACCCGCACCGCCGACTACAATGGTGAGACGGTTGTCATCTTTATCGAGTTCCCTTCGATAGGCATCGAACTGGCGCTCAATATGTTCCCGTATTTTTTGGGCAGCGCTTACATCTGTAATCGAAAAAGTATGCTCTTTCAAGCCTTCGATTCCGAATGTTTCCGCGTTGGATCCAAGTGCAATGACGAGATAATCATATGGTAACACTTCCCCGCCTTTTAACTCAACTGTGTTCGCGTCTTTTTTTATCCGCTTGACTTCCGCCTGCTTAAATTGCACTTTATTCTTATTTAAGACGTTTTGAATCGGGTAGTGGACCCGGTCATGGTGCAATGTGCCGGCGGAAGCTTCATGAAGCCATGTTGTTTCGTAATGGTAATCATTTTTGTTCACAAGTGTGATGTCCGCTTCCCCTTTTACAAGCTGTTTTTGCAGCCGCGTCACGGTCATGAGCCCGCCGTAGCCGGCACCTAGTATCACCACTTTCGGTTTCTCCATTTTTCTCACTTCCATCTCTTTATTTTGGACAGGCCAGTGCCTGTATGACAACATCATCCATTATTTGTGATTTTATTCACGATAATTGACACGTCAAATTTGTCACATGATTTCCATCAAATTGTCACAAAAAATACATATTCTCCACTTCAATCATATGCTTTTTACCCGCTATTTTCAATTGAAAACTGTACTAAAATAATAATAAAAATATTCTAATATATCACATCGCACCACGAAATTTTTCCGGACGCATGAATACCTACCTCCTTGCCTCATAGAGTTTTTTTGCCTGTGCGCCTGTCCCAAAATGTGCTATGATGAAGGAGAATGAAGCGTATTGGAGGGGTTTCGTTGAAGGAAGATCAAACCGTTTATGATATAACCGTTATCGGGGGCGGGCCGACCGGCTTGTTTACAGCATTTTACGCCGGATTACGGAAAATGTCCGTAAAAATCATTGAAAGCCTGCCACAGCTTGGCGGGCAGCTGGCTGCGCTTTACCCTGAAAAGTATATATACGATGTCGCCGGTTTTCCGAAAGTGAAGGCGGCTGATCTTGTAAATCAATTAGAAGAGCAGGCCTCCATGTTCCAGCCGGTGATCTGCACGGGCCAGTCCGCAGAAAAGCTTGAAAAGAATGAAGACGGCATTTTTACGCTAACAACTGATAAAGAAATCCACCATTCCAAAGCGGTCATCATCACTGCCGGTGTTGGTGCATTCCAGCCGCGCCGCCTCGAAGTTGAAAATGCTGCACAATACGAAGGAAAGAATCTGTTTTATTTTGTGAATGATATGGACCAGTTTGCCGGCAAAAGTGTTGCCATCCTTGGCGGCGGCGATTCCGCGGTTGACTGGGCGCTTATGCTGGAACCGGTTGCCGAAAAAGTGACGCTCATCCACCGCCGGGACAAATTTCGTGCCCATGAACGTACGGTGGAACAATTGAAGCAATCGCGCGTTGAGATTAAAACACCGTTTGTCGCGAGCGAAGTGATGGGTGATGGGGAAAATATCTCCCGGCTTATGATTGAAGAAGTAAAAGGCGATGCGAAAGAAGCGCTTGATATTGATGCCCTTATCTGCAATTATGGCTTTATTTCGTCACTCGGCTCGATTAAAAACTGGGGCCTTGAGATTCAAAAAAATTCCATTGTCGTCAACTCCAAAATGGAAACAAATATCCCAGGCGTTTACGCAGCCGGCGATGTTTGCACGTTTGAAGGTAAAGTGAAGTTAATCGTAACGGGGTTCGGGGAAGCCACCACAGCGGTCAGCAACGCGAAAACGTATCTTGACCCGAAAGCCCGCGTCCAGCCGATGCACAGCACTTCGCTGTTTGAATAAGGAAAAATCAAAATCCCGGATGGCTGCCCAACCGGGATTTTTGATTAAATATTGCTCTTATCGCCGCTCCGGACCCATTTCAGGACGGGGGCATTTTTTTGTTTCAGTTCTTTTTTGTTCTCCCATGCACTGCTTTCTGATCCATCCGCTTTGGCGTCTGCCGCATCATCCACGAGCCATTTTTTTGAATTCTTGTCATATTTAAGCGTATATTTGCGGAGGGTCTTGTAGGAATAGTCCTCATAATTTTTTTCTCCCGTATATTTGATCTTTTCGTTATAGGAAACGAGTGCTTCAATTTCCGCTTTCCAGTCTGCATCAAAATGGTTGATGCTCAGTTCATCCATATTTACGACGGAACCCAAATACTGGGAAGTCACTTCTTTACATAATCTTTAATGGCTTCAAACTGCGCCTGTTCAAGTGAAAAGTCTTCCTTAAAAGAATCGGTCGCGTTTGAAAGCTTATTGGCATCCAGTCCGGAAGTCGTATATACGCTTAGATCCTCGTTGAACTTGCGGATCGCCTCCAAAATCCCTTTTTGTACGTTTTCGCTTTTTTGGGCAAGGCGGCTGTCATCAACAATCATGCTGACTTCGGAATTTCCCCATAAATCCTTTTTCTCTTTTTGGAAAAAGGTTCCCAAACTGTTTTTTACCGTTACATTCGTTTGGTAAGTTCCGGGCAAAAGTGGGCCGTAAGTATGACTTTCTTTTTTTTCCGGAACTTTCATATTTCCGATTGACACATTAAGCTGGTCGTTGTCGCTTTGCCCGGTCACTTTTAAGTGGACGGTCTTCACTTTCAGCTTATAGTCGGGGAAAAATCCCCATTTCTTTCCGTCTTGAACGAGGCTGATCTGCTGGTTCGTTTCCGCGTAATTTTCGTCCTTTATTTGGTTATGAATGCCATCTCTTATCACCTGATAACTGTTTGCATTGGTTTTTAAATACCGGATCATGGCCTGAAGGGAAGTATTGTTCACCAATGCATTCGGATTGTCGGCAACAATCAGCCCTTCCAGCTGCTTCGTATCCTTTGTTTTGACCGCATTCTCGAACTTTTCCAGTACCCGGTCAGGTTTTGAAGCCTGGGAGAGCGCGATCCATATAACCGCAAGTACAACAATCACGGCTGCAGCTATGGCAATCAGCCATTTATGTTTCGTGAGTTGCGCCATAGGTTAATACACCTCTCCGCCTGCAAAAGCTTCTTCCAGCTCATTTGTATAGTCATTCTCCTGCCAAACCGTCCATTTTCCGTCTTTTTTCACCATGGAAACTTCTGCCGGGTCTTCAGCTTCTTTTGGTTCCATGGAACTGACAATGGAATCGAATTTGGAGAGGGCATATTTTTTTGCTTTTTCTGAATCGTAATTTTCGCTGTTATCCAAATATTCATCTGCATATTTTTCCACTTTTTCAGAAATATCGTCCATAGAAATGGTGGAATAGGTCAACTTTACGACCGCTTTATTTTTGTAGCTCGCAACGGCTTCCGCATCCAGTTTCGCTTTTTCGGCAGCGGCCGATTTGTAGGCTTCATAATACTTTTTCATATCTGCATCTGATATATCATCGGTAATATTGTCGTTAAAGGCTTTTTTAAAGGTTTTATACGCATCTGTCTGGACAGCTTCCTTATTCTCTGAAACATATTTTTCATAATCGGCATTGTCCTTGTTTAAATAAATGGTGTCTATATATGCCTTTAACGCTTTTGCCTGGTCCTGCAGGGAATCGTACGATTTACTGTATTTTTTGGTATCCAGCGCAAGTTTCAACTCGTCACTGTCATCCCCGCTTTTTTCCGTAAACGGCTGGATGCCCAATGTATATGTTTTGCCTTTTTTTACTTTTACCAGTACGGTCATCTTTTTTTGTATTGCCCGCCCCGATACTGCCGCCGCGTGAAGTGCCCATATCGAGCCGGGTGCTGTATATGTCGTCTTCTATGTTCACTTCTTCGTTGCCATCGTATAATTTAATATTGCTATATGGAGAGATATGGACCGTATCCGAAGACACATTTTTGATCTTTAAGTCAACGGCCAGGAGGTCTTTCTCACCGTCTTCCGAAACATCCGCATCGTCATCCTTCAACAGGGCATAGGACGCGTCTGTAATTGAAGCTTCAATTAACTTGTTTTTATTGGAAGATCCCCCTTCCGCTTCTGCTTTTTTATCTGATTTCCCGCAAGCAGCCAATCCCCATACCAATGCCAGAACAACAAGCAGCACATGCCATTTTTTCACTGCAGTTTCCCCTTTCCAATCTTCATTCTGCAGCTGATAAATCGCAGAATTTCCTTAACTTTTTATCGAACCCGGGGTACGGTTTTTTTATGTATAATGCGGGTAAAGGAATACATAACGCAGCTTCCCCCTCGACATTCCTTTCTCCCCCATTATGCAAGGACCAAGTTCCCTTCCCCTTTTTCCGAAAAATCCGGGCAAATGAGCAGCTAAGGTATATCTACCCTTTTTTCCATGAATAAACATATTTACGAAAAAGTATTTTATTTTTAATGACTTTGTAAAAAGTTGTGGCTTTTTAGCGCAAGGAAGGCGTTTATAAATGCGGATGTACAAACAGCGAAGGAAATTGGCGTGCCCGGACAGGAAGAAAACCGGAAGACAGGCGCTGGCTGGATTTTTTGAAAAGATTTTTGTGAGGCTTGCGAATGAAAGGGACTTTGCCAAAAAGGAGCTTAAATCAATTCAGCAGCGCAAAAGCCCCGCCTGTCATTGGCGGGATATCCTGCGCTGCTGCAATGAAATGGGAACCTTGCTGGCGTATAAATATCCTGTTTTTGCAGCATCACTTTAAATGCTTCAGCATTTTTCCGGTGTGCCGGCTTTTGTTTTAGTTTTAAATGAGGAGCCACATCCGCAGGTGACAATCGCATTCGGATTATCGATCGTGAACCCGCCCCCTAAAAGCGACTGCTTATAATCGATGACCGTGCCGGTTAAAATCGGGGCGCTCTCATGATCGACGAGAATCCGGATGCCGTGCTGTTCGCCGACCGCATCGCCTTCTTTGATTTCGTGGTCAAGCGACAGGCCGTACGACAGGCCGCTGCAGCCCCCGCCGTTTACAGACACACGAAAATATGCGTCCTGCTCATCGTTTTGCTCCATCATGTCTTTAATTTGAAACGCAGCTGCTTCTGTAAGATGAATCACTTCACTCATTTTCCGAACCTCCTTTCCTTGATTATAACCATTTACACCGTGCAAAACAATGATTGCGTATCTCCCGGGCGCCGAGCAGTCTTAAAATGCGGGCTGCTTTATTTTAAAATTGCAGTGCATCTCGAAAAATTCCACAAAGTCGGTGTTGTAAACGTTTTTTAATGAAAAATTTTTAATCGTGCGCTGCAAACGCATTTTCCGGGATATAACCGTACTGCTCCATGACCGCATAAATTTTCTTTAGCCTTGGATTGCCTTCTGCCACCGGCTCGCCTTCAATGACAACAACCGGGTAAAACAGATCTTCATCCATCACTTTTTGCGCAAAAGCACGCACTTTTTGATCATCACCGGGTGCAAAAATATCGATATACTGGATGTCAAACGGCTGGCCCGGGTATTTCCGCGAAAGTGCTGCTTTGAGCCATTCAAATGTATCTTTAGAAGACGGCGCACCGACGCAGCTTGCGCATATTTGCTCCGCCCCGTAAACTTGAATCGTCACTTTTTTCTCCATCAAACCCGCACCTCTTCCGGGGATTTCTTATTCATATTGTACACAACAGCTTGCAAAAAGGAAAACACTATATCCCGTTTTTTTATGATAGATTTTTCTTGTAATCCTGTTTATAATGAGAAGTAAGAAAGGAGCGATCATATGCCTGCAGATACAATTACAGAACAAGTTCAGGAAGTATTGGATAAATTGCGCCCGTTTTTGCTCCGTGATGGCGGCGATTGCGAGCTGATCGACGTGGAAGACGGCATTGTTAAACTCCGCCTTTTAGGGGCATGCGGCAGCTGCCCGAGTTCCACGATCACGTTGAAAGCCGGGATAGAACGCGCATTGTTTGAAGAGGTTCCCGGCGTTATGGAAGTAGAACAGGTTTTTTAACGGGCAGTACGCGGTTTCCTATCAAGGAACCGCTTTTTTACTGGAATAAATTTTACTTGGACGGGATGATTCTCTGGTTATTCACGCATCCGTGCTTGCCTTCACTACGGTCCGGCCCGGCATTCGAAACCTGGCCCGAGATGTGTTTCAAGTGCTTGCTGTCCTTTTCTACAAGGAGCCACATTTTTATTGAATATCTGCATGGTGAATGGTTTTCTGAAATGCTCACCATGCCTGACATCCACACTTGCCTTCACTACGGGCCGGGCTTCATTCGGAAACCTGACCGGAGATGCGTTTTAAACTAGCCGGCCTTTTCTACAAGGAGCCGCTTTTTTATCGGGCTTTGAGCCATGCCACCCTGGGAATATTGTATTTTCTTATCGGAACTTCCGAGAGCTCATAAAATTCAGCCAGAAATGCTTCGTATGCTTCTGCCCCCCGTACAATTTTCCAAAGCTGTTCCTCATGCATTTTTTGTTCTTTTTCGGACCGGGTGAGAAAATAGGTTTCTACACATTCAAAATAGTGAAGGGGAAACAGCAGGCGCGCGAAAATGAGCCGCCACGAAAAAGGCGAAAGCGGCGAAAGCGAAACATATTGCTGCAAAAACGCGCGGACATCAGGGCGGAACGTGTGTGTTTTCTTAAAATACTGCGCGCGGATCCACTCGGCAATATCCCTGCCTGCGTGGTCAAACACCCAGTCAAACGGGTGGTGGATGATAAATTTCCGGCCCCACGTTTCGTTTGAAAACCGTTCATGGCAAATGGTGCCGGCATCTCCCGGGCCAGGCGCCTCATCCATTTCCGTATCGACGACATACTGGATCGCATTTTCACAAAGCCCCATGTAATAGGGAAACGTTTCGGCAAACAGGCGTTCAAACGGGTGGTCGGGGTGCTCTTCTACTGTTCGGTACCATGCCTTTTCCATTTGTTCAAGGCGCATTTCCCAGTAATTTTTCCATTCGCCCATCCGGTTTGTTTCCGTTATCGTGGCGGAAAGCGTGCGGCCGCGCAGGTGGAATTTCGCAAGTTTCCTGCCCGTGCGCATATTTCCGGGCGCTTTTTTATAACGGTTTTCCAGTAAAACATAATCGCTATCCCCGTCTGTTACGAGAAATTTCTTTTCTTTAGATGGATAAAAGGCGGAAGCATAGCGGTCGCCATTCGTCACGAGGTGCCGGGACATTTCATATAATTCAACAAGCACATTTTCTGAAACATTTGTCACGGGAACGAGCGTATAAAGATTACCGTTTGCTTCATAGCGGACCTGTTTTCCGTCAAAAAAAGACTGCCCGGCGTCAATGCCGTAATATTTTTTCAAAATGGCTTGTGCCATCATCTTCCCTCCCCAAAAAATGCATTGCACTTTCTACATTATATGTGAAGGAACGTGTATTCTTGCTTGATCTCATAAAATCCATTAGAATGATCATGCTAAAGAAAATGTCGAATAATTGAGGTGAGAACATGGAAAACAAGAAAAATATGGATGTGTCAGAACAAATTGCAAGGCAGCGGCTGAAAGAACGGGGCGTAGAATTGGAAGATATTGCGAAACTCGTCCTGTATTTGCAAGAGAAATACTTTCCGGAAATGACGCTTGAGGATTGCATGGAAAGTGTCAACGCCGTTCTTTCCAAACGAGAAGTGCAAAACGCCATTTTAACCGGGATCCAGCTGGATGTGCTGGCGGAAAAAGGGATGCTTGATGAACCGCTGCAAAGCACGATTGCGGTCGATGAATCCCTTTATGGTATTGATGAAATTATGGCTTTGTCGATTGTAAACGTGTACGGTTCGATCGGTTTTACCAACTACGGTTATATTGACAAACAAAAACCGGGCATTTTGGCAAAGCTCAACGACCATTCCGACGGCTCATGCAACACGTTTCTCGATGATATTGTCGGGGCCATTGCCGCTGCAGCCGCAAGCCGCCACGCACACAGAGTGGCGCACGTGCAGCCGTAAAAACACGAAAAAAAGGCAAGATACGTTTTTGTATCTTGCCTTTTTTCGATATTCGTTTTCCAAACAAATCGGACTTTACAACAGGCGGGCATATGGAGCCTTCCTGATTTGCACCCGCGCTTGTCACACTTCCCACTGGTCAAGGGAATCAACCGTATAGGTCGGCAGGATTTCTTTTGTCTTCAACATTTCCTTCGTCGTTATGCCGGTATGGACGAGCAGGGTGTCAATGCCCGTGCGGATGCCCGCCAGAATATCGGTATCGTAATTGTCCCCAACCATGATCGTCTCTTCTTTTTTCGAACCGAGGTATTCAAGCGCCTGCTCGGTAATGATCGGTTCCGGTTTGCCGATAAAGACCGGCTTGGTTTGGGTCGCAACCGCAAGCACCGAGGTTAAAGCCCCGTTTCCTGGTAGCAGACCGCGTTCAGTCGGAAGCGCAATATCGGCGTTAGTGGAAATAAATTTGGCCCCGTTCCGGATCGCAATGGCGCCGAGGGCGAGCTTTTCGTAAGTAATCTCCCGGTCAATGCCGAGCACGACATAATCGGGGTGATCGGATGTGATCGTAAAACCTTTTTCTTTGATGGCCGTTTTGATGCCTTCTTCGCCAATCACATATACAGAAGCATCCGGCTTTTCATCATAAATAAACCGGGCGGTCGCCATGGATGTCGTAAAGACCTGCTCCGTTTTTGCCGGGATATCGAATCCGCGCAGTTTTTCGGCAACCTGTGCCGGTGTTCTCGAAGAATTGTTTGTAACAAATAAATACGGAATCCCTTTTTCCTGCAACCGGCTGACAAAATCGCCGGCTTCTTCTATTTTTTCCGTTCCGCGATACATGGTACCGTCCAAATCAATCAAATAGGCTTTATACTTTTTCATGCTGAAATTCCTCTCTGTTTCGTTGCTTATTCCCCTTTAAAAGCGTTGACCGGGCCGAGTTCGTTTGCCAGGTAAGTGCGCACATCTTCCGGAAACCGTTCAAGCGCCTTGAAATTAGCCGCAAGCACTTCCTGAAGGGTGCCGTAATCCAGATCCATATACCCCCGGACAAGCTGCTTCCTGAGCGCGATGACAGCCGTCAGCTGCTTTGCCGATTCAGCGGAAACCACATTTTCATCTTCCAAAATGTCAATGATGTCTTCGTAGCTCCCCGGATCGCGCATAATAAACCCGTCAATGATCGCGTTTCCGACATCCAGAACCGATTCGATGACGGTTTCTGCAATTCTTTCCAAAGCAGCCTTTTCGATTTCCGTCTGCCAGGCCGGCTGCGCTTGAAACGAGGCAAGCCGTTTTTCCATAAATGACAATATCCCGTTTATTTTTTCACGATCGACAAAATACATCCTGTCACCTTCTGCCTAAAATTTATCAAATGGCGGTGCCGGGCAAAACTTATTTGGCAACGATTTTCTTTGCGACAAAATAGGCACAGCCGAAATTGCAGTATTCATAAAGATATTCCGTGAGTGTACTGATTCTGGTGTCAAAAGTGGATTTCGGATTTCGGTCATCAAAAAAACCGCGCAGCCGCAGCTGTCCGTAACCCCAGTCGCCGACAATATAGTCGTACTTTTCCAGTATTTCACTATATCTGCTTCGGAATGCTTCTTCATTGTAGCCATTCCGGTAATTGGCAATAATCTCGTACGTATGGCGGTGGATGGTGACCAATTTCAATTCCTCCATTTTCCCCGTGTGCCTTCCTGCCTTATTTTATTATAACGAAAAACCGCCCAAATTCTAAGCGGAACGCGAAAAATTTTTTCAGCCCCATTGAACGGAAAAACTGCGCCCATTAAAGTGCGCAGCCCGTTTCTCAAATTTTTTGCGTCTGTTCCACGTTCCCTAAAATATGCTTTGCTTTTGCAGCGGCACTGACCTGTTCATCCGCATGGTATGAAGAGCGGACAAGCGGACCGGATTCGCAGTGGCTGAATCCTTTTTCAAGTGCAATTCTTTTTAATTCGGCAAATTCATCTGGATGGTAATATTTGACCACTTTCATATGTTTTTTCGTCGGCTGTAAATATTGCCCGAACGTCACGATGTCCACATCGTTGGCGCGCAGGTCATCCATCGCTTCCGCCAATTCTTCCATCGTTTCGCCGAGGCCGACCATAATGCTTGATTTAGTCGGAATCTCCGGCTGCATTTCCTTTGCCCGCCGCAAAAATTCAAGCGACCTGTCGTACGTGGCGCGGGCGCGGACCCTTCTTGTCAGCCTCCGGACGGTTTCAATATTGTGGTTTAAAATATCCGGTTTTGCATCCATCAATGTTTTTAAACTTTCGTACCGGCCCTGCAAATCGGAAGGCAGCACTTCAATGGTGGTAAACGGGTTCATGCGGCGGATCGCTCGGATCGTTTCAGCCATCACCGCTGCACCGCCGTCTTTCAAATCATCACGAGCCACCATCGTCACAACCACATGCTTTAAGTTCATTTTTTTCACCGATTCAGCAACCCGTTCCGGTTCCTGCCAGTCGAGTTCGGACGGCAGCCCGGTTTTTACGGCGCAAAAACGGCAGGCGCGTGTGCACGTATCGCCCAGAATCATGAAAGTCGCAGTCCGCCTTGTTCCCCAGCATTCATGGATATTCGGGCATCTCGCTTCTTCGCAAACCGTATGTAAGTTTTCCGTACGCATTAATTTCTTCAGTCCGGTATAATTTTCATTCGTATTGAGTTTGATTTTCAGCCATTCGGGTTTCCGCAAAATCTCTTCCTGTTTGTTCATTTTCCATCTCTCCCACCGGGTTCGTTCTCTCTCACTTTACCACATTCGTCCCTTTTTTGAAAAGAAAACGCCACCGGTTTTTCCAATATTTAATATTGATGAAAATCCGCTTCTCTTTCCACAATAAGCGTAAGAGGATTTTCATATTGCGGTTTTTCTGTTTCGACAACATTGATAGAAAGAGGGTTTTCGCATTGCGGTTTGTTTTGCTTTTCTGCCTTGTAACAGGGCTTTCATTTTCTGCCCTTCATGCCCAAGCAAAAGAAATATCCGATAAAGAAATGTACAAAAAACGGATGGAACTTTATCAGCATATGGAGGCATTTACCCAGATTCCGTGGTACAATTTGGCAGCCATCGACCAGTATGAACGGAGCATCCGGTTTGTCCGTTCCGACCTACCGAAACCAGCCGGCCTTATTTCCATTTATTTTCCCCCTGAAAAATGGTCCGGGCTTGCCAATCCGAACCACAATGATACCCATCCGCTTTCGATTGCGTTTTTCGGCGGGATCGGAAAGGACGGGAACGGGGATGGGAAAGCTGACCGCAACGATGATCTTGACGTGCTTTTTACACTGAGCGAGTATTTGTTGCGGTATGGAACGGATGATGATGACTTTGAAATTGCGCTGTGGCATTATTACAAACGGGATAAAGCCGTACAGCTGATCACGGAAAAGGCGAAGATTTACAAGACATTCGGCACCATTCAGCTGACAGACAAGGCGTTCCCGATCCCGCCCGGATACAATTACAGCTACCGGAGCACATGGGGCGACCGGCGCGGCTGGGGTGGCCGCCGTATCCACGAAGGGACGGATATTTTTGCCGATTATGGCGTCCCGGTACGCGCGACTTGTTACGGGGTGATTGAATTGAAAGGGTGGAACAAGTACGGCGGCTGGCGCATTGGCATTCGTGATTTAAACAATTCGTATCATTATTTTGCCCATTTAAGCGGTTATGCAAAAAATTTACATGTCGGCCAAGTCGTCAAACCGGGCATGTTGATCGGCAGCGTTGGCAGCACCGGTTACGGCCCGCCCGGCACATCCGGAAAATTTCCGCCGCATTTGCATTATGGCATATACAAAGACAACGGCCGAAGCGAATGGTCTTTTGATCCTTACCCGTCCTTAAAGAGATGGGAATTACTTGAGAAACAGCGGAAATAAGGAACGCTGGAGCGAGCGCAGCGCTTTTTATTTCGTGTTTTTTGGCAGTTCGATGAGCGGCTGCGCTCCGCCACCGTTTCCATTATAAAATTGCGGGACATCGCCATTATAGTTACCCATTGCAAGCGGGACATCATGTGTATAGGTGATGACATCCGATGCAAACGGGATAATGACCTGCATTTTGATTTTGATTTCAACATAAATATAAAAAAATGCGTTGTTAATGCCATATTCTTCTTTTTTCACTTTAATATTGGAGCTTTCAACATCCCCCACCATTTGAAAGGTCACGGGAATATCCGGACCCATGTTTCCGAGCAGAGCAATATTGGTCACTTTCCCGAGCGGAACGGAAAAAATTTCAGGTTCTGATTTTTTCTTTTTCCCGAGCATGCCGTCGTTTGATATTTCTTCAAGAGACGTAATGTCTCCTTCTTCCACTTCTTTAAACTGGCGGGTAATCTGGTTTTCAATTTCAGACTGGGTGGCGGCCAATTCCCGCGGGTCAATCGTATCCAACTTGCTGTTTTTTCCGCCGCTCACATGGTCTTTGATCGCTTCGTTCGTGACATATGAGGCGATTTTTTTCATTTCTGACTCGGCGTACCGCATTAAAGTAGGTTTTATGCCTTCATCAATAATAACAATGCTGATAATGGTGGTAACCGTAAAAAATGCGATGGAAAGCAAAAGCACGTACCGCGTCGGCAAGGGTCCCCGCCGTTTTGAGGTGCGGAATTTTCGCATAAAAAATCCCCCCTGCAAGCAAATGTATGTCTGCATAAGGGGGATTATGATCATATTAAAAAGCGTGGGTCCGGATTGTTGTGCTGAAGGACATTTTATGCTTTCAGGCACAGTGGTTTGTCTTTCATGATCTGGATGAAGGACATTTCGCTGGTTCTCGGCTCATGTTTTGTCTTTCATCGCCCTGATGAAGGACATTTCGCCGGTTCTCGGCACGCGTTTTGTCTTTCATTACCTCGATGAAGGACATTTCGCCACTCCTCGCACTCCGTTTTGTCCTTCATCACACGGGAAGGACGAATGCAACATCATCTTTTGTGCTTCAACCTAATCGAACGTTTAAATCATTTTTAACAATGCTTGTTTCCCGATCATGCCGGCGGTAACCCCGATCTTTTCCGCTTCATGGGTGACCGACTCGAGCGGTGCTTCCAGCAATTGTTCAATCGTCTTCACACCGACTGCCCTGCCGGCGATAATATGGCGGTCCTTTAGTTGATCATTCAACAAGCCCACATCGAGCGCGCCGCACATAATATAGCCTTTGTCGCACGATACGGCCAGCAAGGTTGTTTTCGGCAGCCGGACAGTTGTCGCGATAAACGTATGTCCCCCGATCTCAACAGGTGTTACGGTTACCATTTCCATCCGCCCCTTTCTTTCATATTTTATGAAAAGAGCGGTGAAAAGTGCCTGCCAGCCAATGTGCTGCCATATTACATCCCAAATTCGATCTTTGGAAACTCCATTGACCGTCGCTGCTTCTAAGAAGTCAGGAAACTGCCATTGATTCATTGCTACATTGCTTTGCGCATGGGCATTTCATCCTACTGACCATATTCCTGCAATAACTTCCATTCCATCACATCACGCAAAAATTCCGGCATAAAATAATGGATTTTCGCCTCCCGGATATGCGGGAAAAAGTCGCCAAATGTATACATATCAATCGTACCAAGCCTGTAGATACGATCCGGTTCCAGCGGCCTGCCCCCCACCTCTATTTTCCGCAAAGCATGATTGAAACCGATATTCCGGTAAATAAACCGGCCCATGATTTTCCCGCGGAAGCCGAGCCCCTTCAGCTCCAGATGCGGCCATTTCGGGTCGAGCGTTGAAAGAAGTACTTCCTGAAGTTTTTCGCCCGTCAGCTCGATCAGACACGGGTTAATCGGATGCGGGAGAATCCGGTGGAGATCAAATTTCGTGACCGGCCCGTGTTCCAGACTGTCAAGCACAAGGCCGGCATTCAAAAATGCGCAATCGGCATCGCACCATTCCATGACCGCATCACAAAGCAGGCCCGCAAGCCGGTTTTCCTTGAACCAGTCCGATTCCAGTTTTTCCGGTAAATACACGAGTTTTTGATTCAATAATTTTTTTCCTTCAAAATAATAATGTTCAATCTCGGCCGCTTCTCCGGGCGGTTCCTGGAAGTTCCCGGTCGGTAAAGCACGGGCTGACTGATAGACGATTTTTTTGGCAGCCGGATCGATTTCAAGCTTGACATGCCCGATATAATAGCCGTATTTGCCGGCTGCCGCAAGAAGCGTCCGCCCGTCCAGTTCACCTTTTGCCAACACATGGTGCGTATGCCCGCCCAACACAAGGTCCACTTCCGGGTACAGCTTTGCAATAAGGCGGTCTTCATGAATGCCGAGATGCGATAAGACGATGAGGATATCCGCCTCTTTTTTTAAAATATTCATTTGTTTCCCTAGTTCTTCCAGTGGATTAGAAAGCTGCCAACCCAGCAGCCGGTACAGTTTATAAAATCCTGCTGTCACACCGGTTACCCCGATTTTGACACCGCTTTTTGTCGTGTACAGTTTCCGCGGCACTGCCCACTGCGGCCGTTTCCCGTTTTCATCGAACAGGTTGGCAAGAATCACGTCAAATTGTGCTTCCTCATACAATGTGTCTAGCGCCTCGTGCGGCATCGTAATCCCTTCATTATTTCCAATGGTCGCAGCCAAGTACCCCAGTTGATTTAAAAGCCGGACATTTGCCTTGCCCATGGTCCCTTCTGTATACGGATGCCATCTGTCGACGTGGTCGCCGAGGTCAAACAGCAGCATCTCTTCATTTTGCCGGGCATGCTGCGCCTGTTTCCTCTCAAGAAAATGCCGGATTTTCGGCCAGTTTTCAAAATGGCTGTGGATATCATTTGTATGGTATATATGTAAAATTTCGTTCATATTTGGTCCCCTTATCATCATGAGGGTAATCTCGTCATGCCGTTTCATACGGCCGCTTTTTATCCTTTATGCTTATGCAGTTTATTTTACCACGATTTTCAAATTGGCGCCCCATGAAAAAACAGCCGTGCGGAATCCGCAAGCGGCTGTTTTTTCTGCCATCACCGTCTAAAACTAGGCTTTACAGCAATATATGAGGGGTGATTTGTGGGTAAATCGCACCCCTACGTTCAAAAACTCTCTATAACCGTTGATATATCAAGGTTATCCAATCGAACCTTCCATTTCAAACTTAATCAAACGGTTCATTTCGACGGCGTATTCCATCGGGAGTTCTTTTGTGAACGGTTCGATGAAGCCCATAACGATCATTTCCGTTGCTTCCTGTTCGGAAATGCCGCGGCTCATCAAGTAAAAGAGCTGTTCTTCCGACACTTTTGATACTTTTGCTTCGTGTTCCAAAGAAATATTGTTGTTTAAAATTTCGTTATAAGGCACGGTATCTGATGTGGACAGGTGATCCATAATCAGCGTGTCGCATTCGACATTGGAACGCGCGCCGTCCGCTTTCCGGCCGAAATGCACCATGCCGCGGTATGTGACTTTTCCGCCGTGTTTTGAAATCGATTTGGATACGATCGTGGACGACGTATTCGGCGCAAGATGGTACATTTTCGCGCCGGCATCCTGGTGCTGGCCTTTTCCGGCGATCGCGATCGACAGCGTCATACCGCGCGCCCCTTCGCCTTTCAGCAGCACGGAAGGATACTTCATCGTCAGTTTTGAACCGATGTTGCCGTCAATCCATTCCATTGTCGCATTCTCTTCACATACGGCGCGTTTCGTTACAAGATTATAAACGTTGTTCGCCCAGTTTTGGATCGTCGTATAACGGCAATACGCATTTTTCTTAACGATGATTTCAACGACTGCGCTGTGGAGCGAGTTTGTCGAGTAAACCGGCGCCGTGCAACCTTCGACATAGTGGACGGAGGCACCTTCGTCAACGATGATAAGGGTCCGTTCAAACTGCCCCATATTTTCCGAATTGATCCGGAAATAAGCTTGCAGCGGGGTATCCACTTTTACACCCGGCGGAACGTAAATGAAAGATCCTCCCGACCAGACAGCCGAGTTTAAAGCCGCAAATTTATTGTCCGTCGGCGGAATGACGGTTGCCCAGTATTTGCGGAAAATATCTTCATTTTCTTTTAAAGCGGAGTCCGTGTCTTTGAACACAATCCCGAGTTTTTCGAGATCCTGCTTCATGTTATGATAAACGACTTCCGATTCATACTGTGCGGAAACGCCGGCCAGGTATTTTTGTTCCGCTTCCGGAATGCCAAGTTTATCAAATGTATTTTTGATTTCCTGTGGTACTTCATCCCACGAACGGCCGGCATGTTCCGTCGGTTTGACGTAATACGTAATGTCGTCGAAATTTAACGCGGAGAGATCGCCGCCCCATTGCGGCATCGGTTTATTGTAAAAGTGTTCAAGAGACTTCAGACGAAAATCAAGCATCCATTGCGGTTCTTCTTTCATTTTTGAAATTTCTTCCACAATTTCTTTCGTCAATCCGCGTTTTGCACGGAAAATGGAAACATCTTTATCATGAAAGCCGTACTTGTAATCACCGATTTCCGGCATTTTTTTAGCCATCAGCCATCATTCCTCCAATCCTTTTTCGCTTCTTACCCCTTTTTCCATTGCTTTCCATGCCAAAGTTGCACATTTGATCCGGGCAGGGAATTTGGATACGCCGTGTAACGCTTCAATATCGCCAAGATCTTCAGCCTCTTCATAGTCTTTTCCCTGCACCATTTCCGAGAAAATGTGGGAAAGTTTCAGCGCTTCGTCTACTGTTTTTCCCTTTACGGCCTGCGTCATCATGGAGGCCGATGCCATCGAGATGGAACAACCTTCACCAGTAAATTTCGCATCTTGGATGAGGCCGCCCTCCACTTTCAATGTCAAATGAATCCGGTCGCCGCAAGTTGGGTTATTCATATCGACTGTCAGGCTTCCATCTTCCAAACTGCCCCTATTCCGCGGATTTTTATAATGGTCCATAATCACACTGCGGTAAAGCGCATCAAGATTAGAAGACATTTGTAAAATACTCCTTTGCTTTCACGATACCGGCAACAAGTTTGTCAATATCTTCTTTCGTATTGTATAAATAAAAGCTTGCACGTGCGGTCGCTGTCACGTCCAGCCATTTCATCAACGGCTGTGCGCAATGGTGGCCCGCGCGGATCGCAATGCCTTCCGCATCGAGGATGGTCGCGGCATCATGCGGATGCACGTTTTCTAAATTAAACGTCACAAGGCCGGCGCGTTCGTCTGCGCTTTCCGGGCCGTACACCGTAATCCCTTCTATTTCAGAAAACTGACTGAGGCAATAGGCACTTAAATCCTGTTCATGCGCCGTAATTTCATCAAGCCCGATTTCTTCGAGAAAATCGATGGCTTCCCCGAGCCCGATTGCACCGGCAATCACCGGAGTGCCGCCTTCAAACTTCCACGGAAGTTCTTTCCAGGTGGAATCGTACAGGCCGACAAAATCAATCATTTCGCCGCCGTATTCGAGCGGTTCCATCTCTTCAAGCAGCGCCTTTTTGCCGTACAGGACGCCGACGCCGGTCGGACCGCACATTTTGTGACCGGAGAAAGCAAGAAAGTCGCAGTCAAGATCCCTTACGTCCACTTGCATATGCGGCGCACCTTGGGCGGCATCGACGACCATGTAAGCACCATGGCTGTGTGCGATTTTCGCTATGTCTTTTACCGGGTTAATGGTGCCAAGCACGTTTGAGACAAGCGCTGCAGCCACGATTTTCGTCCGCTCCGTAACCGTTTTTTCCACATCTTCAAGTCGCAGCGTACCGTTTTTTTGCATCGGCACATATTTCAAAACGGCGCCTTTTCTTTTGGCGAGCTGCTGCCACGGGATGAGGTTGCTGTGATGCTCCATGTAGGTAATGACGATCTCATCGCCTTCCTGCACTTGTGCATCGCCGAAACTGTGGGCAACAAGGTTCAGCCCGGCTGTCGTCCCTTTTGTAAAAATGATTTCTTCCGTTGATTCGGCACCGATAAATTTGCGGACTTTTTCGCGCGCGCCTTCGTAATGGTCAGTCGCTTTTGTCCCAAGCGTATGGACGCCGCGGTGAACGTTCGAATTATATTCACGGTAGTATTGGTTGACGGCTTCAATGACACGGAGCGGCTTTTGTGAAGTCGCAGCACTGTCTAAATAAACAAGCGGGTGGCCGTTTACTTCCTGGTCCAATATGGGAAACTGCCGGCGAACTTCATTGATATCCATTATCTGACTTTCCTTTCAATGACTTCCGTCAATTGTTTTTTTACACTTTCGATCGGGAGCTGTGTGACAACCGGTGCAAGAAAGCCGTGGATGATCAGCCTTTCCGCTTCATTTTTCGAAATCCCGCGGCTCATCAAATAGTAAAGCTGAACCGGATCGACACGGCCGACAGATGCGGCGTGACCGGCCATCACATCATCTTCATCAATGAGCAACATCGGGTTTGCATCGCCGCGCGCTTTTTCGCTTAGCATGAGCACGCGCGATTCCTGCTCAGCGTCCGATTTGCTCGCGCCGTGCTCGATTTTGCCGATCCCGTTAAAAATCATCGTCGACGCGTCTTTGACAACGCCATGTTTTAAAATAAAGCTTTCTGTATTTTTCCCGAAGTGGGTAATGCGCGTCGTAAAGTTTTGCGTCTGCTTGCCGCGGCTGACCACAACCGTTTTGGAATGGGAAACGGATCCGTCGCCGACAAGGTTGGTCGTATTATCTGAAATCGTATTGCCGTCGTTCATCATGCCGAGCGCCCATTCAATTTGGGCATCGCGCCCGGTGTAACCGCGGCGGTTCACATATGTGGTGACCCCTTTTGCAAGCGTATCAACCGCGCCGTATTCGATCTTTGCATTGGCGCCGGCAATGACTTCCGTTATGATGTTCACAATGCCTTTCGCGCCATCGTTTGCCGAAATATAGTTCTCCACATAGGTGACGGCACTGTTTTCTTCGGCAACCACCAGCACATGGTTGAAAAGCGGTGCCGTTTCATGGTCGTGCACATAAATGGCCTGAACCGGTTCTTCAAGCACAACATTTTTTGGCACATATAAGAATGTCCCGCCGTTCATGAGTGCAGCATGTAGTGCCGTCAAACGGTGTTCATCGACTTTAACCGCCTCTGTCATGAAAAATTTTTGGACAAGCTCCGGATGTACTTTGACCGCTGTCAATATATCGGTCAAAATGACGCCTTGTGCTTTTGCGCTTTCCGACAAGGACAGATAAGCCGGTGTCTGGTTATGCTGGATATACAAATTTTGCTTCGCGTTTTCGAGATCCACGAGTGCCTTCACTTTTTCCGGCAATTCGTTCAAAGCGCTGTAGGTTGTGCTTTCCACGCTAAAATCGGTAAATTGTGTAAAGTTCCACTTGTTCAGTTTTGTCTTGTCCACTTCCGGAAGCGGCAGGACCTGGGCCCGGGCGAATGCCTGGAGGCGGAACTCCTTCAGCCATTCCGGTTCACCGTTTTGTTCGGAAAAGGTGCGGACATCTTGCTCGTTCATTGCTAATTTCGTTTCTGTCATCAAGTCTCTCGCCCCCTGCTTAAGCTTCCTGGCCGACCGTTTCGTCTTCGATGCCAAGTTCCTGTTTAATCCATTCGTAGCCTTCCGCTTCAAGGCGGTTTGCCAGTTCAGGACCGCCCGATTTGACGATGCGCCCCTGCATCATGATGTGGACAGCATCCGGTGTAATATAGTCTAACAAACGTTGATAGTGGGTAATGATGATGCATCCGAAATCTTCGCTGCGCATCGAGTTGATCCCTTTTGCGACAACCTTCAATGCATCGATGTCAAGGCCGGAGTCGATTTCATCGAGAATCGCAATTTTCGGTTCGATCATCATGAGCTGTAAAATTTCGTTCCGTTTTTTCTCACCGCCGGAAAAGCCTTCATTCAAATAGCGTTGCGCCATGTTCGTATCCATTTCAAGATATTCCATTTTTTTGTCGAGTTCGCGGATAAATTTCATCAGTGGAATTTCATTGCCTTCGCCGCGGCGCACGTTAACCGCCGAGCGTAAAAATTCCGCATTCGTCACGCCGCTGATTTCGCTTGGGTATTGCATGGCGAGAAACAGGCCGGCTTTCGCACGTTCATCCACTTCCATTTCCAGCACATTTTTTCCGTCAAGCGTGATGGTCCCCTGGGTGACGATGTATTTCGGATGCCCCATAATGGCAGAAGACAGCGTCGATTTCCCTGTTCCGTTCGGGCCCATGATCGCATGGAATTCACCGCTGTTTACTTCAAGATTGACCCCTTTTAGAATTTCTTTTCCCTCTACTTCGACGTGAAGATCTTTTATTACGAGTTTTGATCCTGCCATAAAAAATTCCTCCGTTATTTGTATATTCAGTTCCAATTTATTCTCAATTTATTCTCATTATTATTTTATAACAAATGAAAACTATGCGCAACTAGTAAAAACCTGTGGATAACCATGGCATGCCATCTTTTTTCCGCGGTTTTCCGGCCTTGCTTATTCATTAATCATAGCACAAAATGTACCCGGCATAAAATTCCTGATACAGATTTCTTGAATTTCCCTGTATTGCACATTGGAAATCCGGCAAGCTGCCTGAAACAGCATAAAAAAAGCCGGGATTTGTTTTGCAATCCCGGTTATGCTGTGATTCTCATTTTCAGCCTGTTATTTGATAATCAGGCGGATTTGGCCTTACTTTTTGGTGCAGGTTGCGGGGTTCCTGAAAGCCAAAACAAAGATTCCAGCAGCAAAAAATGGCGGTACGTGCCCCTGTACCGGAGTTCGCCCATTTTCAGAAATGTGCCGAGGCGCGCGCGGCGGGAAAGGAGCTGTTCGAATTGCCGGAGCGCCATTTCCAGTTCAAAATCGGCATTGCCGGTTTCAAGCTGCACGCATCGCTCCTTGGAAAAAGCAACGAGGCAGCATTCGTCCCCATCACGGAATAATACGGTAACAGGCACCGCCGGCAGCAGCATTCGCAATTGTTTTTTCCGTGCCAGGCTATTCAGGAAAAATTGGATGGTCTGTTTCATGGCAACACGCTCCAATCATTATTTCCTTTCCCTATTCTGCACAGACGCTGCTGATCCTGCTGAAATCGTTCAACAAATCGTGCGCTTTCCCGGCTGATTTTGGCGGCCATGCTCGAACGGTGTCTGAAAAAAGTTTTTTCTGCGGTTGAACGGCGTTTCCGCGCAAAAGCCCTGCCATTTTTTTCGCCATTCAAGCGAGGTTTCCGTTTATGAATGCCCACACCGGATTGGTTTGCGCTGTTGTCTCATTAAAAAGAAGACAATTTTTCAAATAGTGACGGGACGGATTGAAAAGCGTACACTTTGTCTATTACTTTCCCGTTTTTGAGCAGGAGCAGGCACGGCACGCTTTCGATCTGGTATTTTTCCGCCATTTGCGGCACGTAATTCAGATTGGCTTTGGCATAAGGAAATCGGGGGACAGCCTGTTCTGCAATCTCCAGCATCCTCCCCGCCAGCTGGCATGTACCGCATAATGGCGTGTAAAAGTACAGGGCAAGTTTTTCTTCCTGCAAAATCCGTTCCTCCAGTTGTTTTTCCTTTGTCCAGTCTTGCATCGTAATCCATCCTTTACACAAAAAGGCACCGCAGCTTGGTGTGCAGTGCCTGTTATTTTTATGCTTCGTTGATCATTTCCTCGTACTGTTCCGCCGTCAGCAAATCATCCAATTCAGCCGGGTCGGACGGTTCAACGACAATCATCCACGCTTTTTCGTACGGGGATTCATTAACGAATTCCGGGCTATCGCTTAAATCTGCGTTGACCGCAACGACTTTGCCGCTGACCGGCGCATACAGTTCCGATACCGTTTTCACGGATTCGACACTGCCAAACGGTTCTTTTGCCGTGACTTCATCGCCTTCTTCCGGCAGCTCAACAAATACGATATCGCCGAGTTCGGCCTGGGCAAAATCGGTGATGCCGATCCGGACATGGCCGTCTTCTTCTTTCACCCACTCATGATCTTCCGTATACCGCAGTTCCTCAGGTACCGCCATCTCAATCCCTCCGTTATGTATCCGTAATAGCCTTCAGTTTTAAATTACCGAAAAACAGCGCTTAAATCAATCACTTTTTCAGCAATTTTTCATACGCATCCTCTTTAAATCCGAACACGGCAAAGGCATCGCCTGCAAGAATCGGCCGTTTGATCAGCATGCCGTCGGAAGCCAGCAGTTCAAGCGCTTCTTCTTCGCTCATTTCCGGGATCTTGTCTTTCAAACCGAGTTCGCGGTACTTCTGCCCGCTCGTGTTGAACAGCCTTTTGATCGGCAGCCCGCTTTTTTCATAAAAGTCCTTAAGAAGTGCTTTTGAAGGGGGATTTTCGACAATGTGCACCGCTTCATAGGCAACGTCATGTTCGTCCAACCATTTTTTCGCTTTCCGGCAAGTCCCGCATTTCGGATACCAATAGAAAGTAAGGGCCATTTTTGTCCACTCCTGTCATCTTGTCTTATCTGTATGTTAGCTGATTTTTCCCGGCGATGCAAAAGAAAAGGGACTCCGGCCGGGCCGGAAATCCCTTCTTTTATTACAGCACATAGCGTTCTGCATCGATCAATTTATCCGCGGCTTCGCGTTTTTTCGCAATGACATTGGTTGGCGTATGGCGCGTCAGCTTGCGGAGGGCGGAAAGCGTCATTTGCAGCTGGTCGCCTTCAAGGCAGGCTGCGAGCGATTCTTTTGCAATTTGTTCGCATTGATTGAACGCTTCCTGTGTGAAAATTTGGGTATACAGCAGTTTTTGGTTCTGTTTTTCGGCACCATCTTTGTTGATTGCTTTTTCCGTCCGAAGCACGCACGATTCTGCCGCATATATATTCGAAACGAGATCTGCCACGTTGGCAAGCAGTTCCTGTTCGTTTTCGAATTTTTTGCCGTACGTTTGCAACGCAGTGCCTGCGACGAGCAGGGCGATCTTCTTCATGTTGCGGACGAGGTATTTTTCCTGTTCAAGCGGCGCGTCGCCGACTTGTTCCGGCATCATCATCATGAGTTCTTCCTGCAGGCTTTGCGCTTTTTGTAACAGCGGCAGTTCCCCGCTGAACGCTTTTTTCACGTATGTGCCCGGTACGATCAGGCGGTTGATTTCGTTTGTTCCTTCAAAAATGCGGTTAATCCGGGAATCGCGATAGGCACGCGAGACTTCGTATTCGTCCATAAAGCCGTAACCACCGTGGATTTGCACCGCTTCATCGACGACATAATCCAGCACTTCAGAAGCGAAGAATTTGTTCAGCGAGCATTCAATCGCATATTCGGCGATCGCATTGGCCACTGCCCGCCCGTCTTTTTCTTCTTCCGGTGTAAAGTGGCTCATTCTTTCATCGAACAATCCGACTGTCCGGTAGACGGAGCTTTCGGCTGCATACAGTTTCGATGCCATCGTGCCGAATTTTTCTTTTGTCAGGTTAAACTGCGAGATCGGTGTTTTGAACTGCTGGCGGCCGTTCGCATATTTTAAGGCGATTTCAAGCACGTGTTTGCTGGAGCCGACCGCGCCGACGCCTAATTTATAACGACCGATGTTTAAAATGTTAAACGCGATTTTATGCCCTTTGCCGATTTCCCCAAGCACGTTTTCAACCGGAACCGGTACGTCTTCCAGGATAAGCGTTCTTGTGGAAGAAGATTTGATCCCCATTTTCTTTTCTTCCGCTCCCGTTGAAACGCCCGGGAATGTGCGTTCCACGATAAAGGCCGTGAACTTGTCGCCGTCAACCTGCGCATACACGGTGAAAACATCAGCAAATCCGGCGTTCGTGATCCACTGTTTTTCTCCGTTTAAAATATAATGCGTGCCGGCTTCGTTTAATCTTGCAACCGTTTTGGCGCTCCGTGCGTCCGAGCCCGAGCTTGGTTCCGTTAAGGCATAAGCCGCAAGCCATTCGCCGGTTGCGAGTTTCGGCAAATATTTTTTCTTTTGTTCCTCGTTGCCGAACAAAACGATCGGAAGCGAACCGATGCCGACGTGCGCGCCGTGGGAAATGGCAAAACCGCCGACTTTTGCGAGCTTTTCGGAAATCAGGGCGGAGCTTACTTTATCAAGGGCGAGACCGCCGTATTCTTCCGGGACATCGGCGCTCAAAAGCCCGAGTTCGCCTGCTTTTTTCAACAATTTGACAGAGCGGTCAAATTCATGGTTTTCCAGATATTCAATTTGCGGGACCACTTCATTGTTCGTATAGTCTTCCGCCGTTTTGGCGATCATTTTTTGTTCTTCTGTCAGCTCTTCCAGCGTAAACACTTGGTCCGGTGTGATGTCCTCAATTAAAAAACTGCCGCCTTTTACAAATGCATCCGTTTTGTTTGCCATTTACAATTCCTCTCCTTTTTATCTATAATGATCGGCCGCAGATGTGCTCCGCGGCTCTTATTTCCATTAATAACGATTCAACAGGCGGATCCGGCTCCGGCGTTTTGCCTTTAGAAACAGCTGATCCGCTTTTTACCATGGTCCGGTGTTTTGCCGTTCGGAACCGGCTGCTCTGCTTTTGGCCCCGGCATCTATCCATTTCATGATCCGGTATCTGACGTTGCCATTTGAAACCGGCTAGCCGCCTGGTTCGGCTCACTGCAATCAGGACACGAGCTCAAACACACCTGCTGCACCCATGCCGCCGCCGATACACATCGTGACGACGCCGAACTGCACGTTTCTGCGCTTCATTTCATGGGCAAGCGTCAAAGTCAGCTTGGCGCCTGTGCAGCCGAGCGGATGGCCGAGGGCAATTGCGCCGCCGTTAACATTGACGATGTCTTCATTAAGGCCGAGCTGGCGGATAACCTGGATGGACTGGGAAGCAAAAGCTTCATTCAGTTCGAACAACCCGATATCCTCAAGGCTCAACCCTGCCAGTTTCAAAGCTTTCGGCACGGCTTCCACCGGGCCGATCCCCATGATTTCAGGCGGCACCCCGGCAACGGCGAACGAGCGGAATTTCAACAGCGGCTTAAGCCCGAGTGATTCAGCCTTTTCTTTATCCATGAGCATTACTGCAGCCGCGCCGTCGCTTGTTTGCGACGAGTTCCCGGCCGTTACGGTTCCGGTTACCGAGAATGCCGGGCGCAGTTTTCCGAGCGTTTCTACATTTGTATCCGGCCGGACCCCTTCATCCTGCGAAAAGACGACTTTCTTTTCAACAAGTTTGTTGTCTTCGCCGACCGAACGTAATGTGACCTCAACCGGCACAATTTCGTCTTTGAATTTGCCTTCTGCAATCGCTTTTGCCGCTTTTTGGTGGCTGCGCACGCTGAAGGCATCCTGGTCTTCGCGGCTGACGCCGAATTTTTTGGCGACTTCTTCGGCCGTATGCCCCATGCCCATATAATATTCCGGCGCAGTTTCTGCAAGTCGTACATTCGGGCGGACGACATGCCCCATCATCGGGACAAGGCTCATCGATTCCGCACCGCCGGCAATGATCGTGTCAGCGTGGCCGAGCATGATCCTTTCGGCGCCGTAAGCAATCGCCTGCAGCCCGGATGAGCAGTAGCGGTTGATCGTAATCGCCGGCACCGTATCCGGCAATCCTGCTAGGGCCCCGATATTGCGTGCCATATTGAGCCCCTGTTCCGCTTCCGGCATGGCGCAGCCGATAATCAAATCATCAATATTTCCTTCATAGTTGCCGGCGCGTTTTAACGTTTCTTTTACGACAAGTGCACCTAAATCATCCGGCCGTGTTTGTGCGAGCGTCCCTTTTTTTGCTTTGCCGACCGGTGTTCTCGCCCCTGCAACAATGACAGCTTCCCTCATCACATTCCCCTCTTTCCGTGTTTTTGTAAAAGGCCCCTTCATCACCGCATGGGGTGATGAATCGGGGTTTTCCCATATACAGCCGCTTTCCTTGGGAGAACCCCTTTATGTTGTATGCGAAAAATTTGGACGGAATCTTTTCCTGCCAGAGGATCGGCATTCGCCAATCCGTGTGGCTTTAATTCCGTAACGGTTTTCCTTTTAACAGCATGTGTTGCATCCGCTGCTGTGTTTTCGGCTGTGCAATCAGGCTCAGGAACGCTTCCCTTTCCAAATCGAGCAAGTATTGTTCATCCACTTTTGTCCCGAACGGCACTTTCCCGCCTGAAAGCACAAAGGCGATCTTTTTCGCGATTTCAAGGTCATAGTCGGAAATATAGCCCGACAGATGCATTTGCTGTGCCCCGAGCAACAGCGCCGCATAACCGGATTCACCTGTGACCGGCACTTTTTCGCGGACAGGCGGTTTGTACCCTGCGTCAGCAAGGCGTAGCACAGCCTGTTTTGCATCATAAATCAAATGGTCCTGGTTAAAGCTGACGCCGTCCGTCCGGTCAAGGAAGCCGGACTCGCGCGCTTCTTCAGCAGAAGTGGACACTTTCGCCATTGCAATCGTTTCAAATACCTTGTTCACGACATTTTGCAAGTCAAACTGTACGCCTTCCGGAATGTTTTTCAAATGCTTGATGTACAGCTCTTTGTTACCGCCGCCGCCCGGAAGCAGGCCGACACCGGTTTCGACAAGGCCCATATACGTTTCGCTTGCCGCCTGGATATGCGCCGTATGCAGGCACACCTCCGCGCCGCCGCCCAAAGTCATCGCAAACGGTGCCGCGACAACCGGTTTTTGGCTGTATTTGATCTTCATCATCGTGTTCTGGAACTGGCGGACGACCATGTCAAGTTCAAAAATATTGTCATCCTGCGCTTCCATCAGCATCAAAGCAAGGTTTGCGCCGACACAGAAGTTTTTGCCCTGGTTGCCGATCACAATTCCTTTGTAATGCTTTTCTGCTTCGTCCACGGCATAATTGATCATTTGCAAAATGTCGAGCCCGATTGTGTTACTCTTTGAGTGGAATTCAAGCAGCAGCACCCCGTCGCCGATGTCGATTAAGCTTGCGCCGGCATTTTCTTTCAGCACTTTGCCCTGCGTTTTCAAAGCTTTGAGATTGATTTCTTTCGGATTGGCTGGAAGCGGCTTGTATGCTCCGTTGTCATAGTACGAGACAACGCCGTTTTCTTCTTTGTAAAAAGACGTGAAGCCTTTTTCCAGCATGCCTTTCACCCAGCCGGGCACTTGAAGGCCGTCCTCTTCCATTTTTTGCACGGATTTTTCAACGCCGATTGCATCCCATGTTTCAAACGGGCCGAATTTCCAGCCGAAGCCCCATTTCATCGCCTGGTCGATGGCGAGAATATCATCGGCAATCACGCCTGAAAGTTCTGCCGAATACACAAGGCAAGGCGCGAGAATATTCCAGAGCAGCCGTCCGGCACGGTCATCCGCATACACAATCGTTTTGATTTTATTGGCAGTTCCTTTTGCCTGCCGGGCCGCTTCCAAAGAAGCCGCTTTCATTTTCGTGCGTTCGCCGTATTCCAGCGTTTCCGGATTTAATTCATAGATTTCTTTTCCCTTTTTTTCATAAAAGCCTTTGCCGGTTTTGCTGCCAAGCCAGCCGTTTTCAACGAGCTTGTGCATGAATGCCGGCACTTTAAAAACTTCTTTTTCTTCGCCTTCCGTTTTTTCATACACGTTATTCGCAACATGGACGAACGTATCGATCCCGACCACATCGAGCGTCCGGAACGTTGCGCTTTTTGGCCGGCCGATCACCGGGCCTGTCACGGAATCGACTTCGCCGACCGTGTAGCCGCCTTTCATCATCTCCCGCACGGTGACAAGCAGGCCGTATGTACCGATGCGGTTGCCAATAAAGTTTGGCGTATCTTTTGCAAGCACGACACCTTTTCCGAGCACATCTTCGCCGAACTGTTTCATAAATGAAGTGACGTCCGGGTCGGTGTCAGCGGTCGGAATCACTTCGAGCAATTTCAAATAGCGCGGCGGGTTAAAAAAGTGGGTCCCGAGAAAATGCTTTCTGAAATCTTCGCTCCGCCCTTCCGCCATCGCTTCGATCGAAATGCCGGACGTGTTTGAGCTTACAATGGTTCCCGGCCGGCGGAAGCGTTCCACTTTTTCGAATACTGATTTTTTAATATCCAAACGTTCTGTTACCACTTCAATAATCCAGTCGGCTTCTTTCAGCCGTTCAAGATCGTCTTCCAGGTTGCCCGCTTCAATAAGCGCCAGGCTCTTTTTCGATGTGAGCGGGGCCGGTTTCTGTTTTAAAAGCTTCTGCAGTGCAGACTGGCTGAAGCGGTTTCGGACGGCTTTGTCCTCCAATGTGTACCCCTTTGCTTTCTCTGCTTCCGTGAGTGCATTCGGGACGATGTCGAGCAAAAGTACCGGAATCCCGATGTTTGCCAGATGTGCGGCGATGCCCGATCCCATTACACCGGAACCGATGACAGCCGCTTTTTGAATGGTATACCGCATAGTGCATCCCCTTTCTTTTTGAATGAATGCTCATTCATTAAGCGCTTAAAAAAATAACGCTTTCATCTTTAATAATAATATATACGAATTTTTTCATTCTATCAATCACTTCATCTCAAAAAATCGCCATTTTTTAAAATTTTTTATATGTCTAGCCGTTTTGGGCAAGCTAAACGAAAAGCGTGGGGAGGTGAACCAATGGCAAAGCTAAAGAAAAATCCGTCAAAAGCGGGTGTGAGCGCGGCAAGCGTAAAAGGCAATGCCGGCCCGACAGTGGAGCGTGACGGCGGCGGAAAAGTAAACAGCCAAAACAACCAGTACAAAAAATAAGCAGGCGGCTGCATAGGATCCGCAGCTCATTCAAACAATAAAGGAAGACTTGGATAAAGGAGGAAATGGAATGCAACAACAGCCTTTTTCACAGCAGCAAAACGGGCAAACGGTTTACAACGCCCCACCCGATGTCATGTCAACAAAAGATTTGGCCTATGTGGATGATATGCTGGCCTGGAATCTGCTGGCGATGAAAAAAGCGCATGATGCGGCAACGCGCTGCCAGGACAATGAATTGAAAGCTGTTTTTGAAGCATGCGGGCAAATGCACCAGCGCCACTACAACCAGATTTTGGGGCATTTGAAAAGCCACTTGCAATAACAAAAATGAATGCCAGCCTGCCACAAAAAGCGAACCCTGCTTTTCCCGTTCATAAAGGGCATGCGTTCGCACCCGGAAAGGGGCAGGCACCCCGCTCCGGAATGCGCGCACAGCTCGGGCCAAAGAAAAAAGCAGGCTGTCCGTCCGGGGCAACCGCACTTCCCGGCCTGAATTGGCCGCCCCGGCAACCGTGATTAACGGAAAACGGGCGCTGCCCCGTCCGAGCCCTGGCAGGCGAATCTGCACGTGTCTCGCGGCAGAGATACCTAAATGCGGAACGCGCATAATACGACCATTTTAAAAAAGGAGGTACAACATTTGGATTCCCAACAACAGCAGCAGCAAAAAATTCAAAACCCGAAGACACAATTTCCTGAAACACCAGAAATGAACGACCGCGATCTTGCCAATGACCTGCTTTCGATGGAAAAATATATGACCGCTTCTTATAATACTGCTATGAACGAAGCGAGCCACGAAAAACTGTATCGCGATCTTCTGACCATTTTTACGGAAACGCAGAATGAGCAGCGCAAATTGTATGAGACGATGTTCCAAAAAGGCTGGTACAGTATGGAAGCGGCAGAACAGCAAAAACTGCAACAGTCTTTCCAGCAGCACCAAGGCTACGCTTCGCAATTCCCGTACGGCGGGCAGGTGCAATAGCCGCAAAAAACAGGCGGCACGGGGCCGCCTGTTTTTTATTTTTCGTTAGAAAACATATATTTTCTGTAATGGTAACGGATTGAAAAAATAAATCCGACCGCAAGCATATTCCCCATCAGCGAACTCCCACCGTAGCTGATAAACGGCAGCGGGATCCCGGTAATCGGCAGCACCTGGATCGTCATGCCGATATTTTCAAACACATGGAACGTAATCATCGCAATGACGCCTGCGCAAATGTAGGAATAAAAATCATTTTTCGTCTCAAGCCCTGCTTTTATAATATGGTAAATAAGCATAAAAAACAGGCCAATAACAATGCTCCCGCCGATAAAGCCGAACTGCTCGCCGATCACGCTGAAAATAAAGTCCGTCTGGTTTTCCGGAAGGCTCACTTCAGTTGTGCCAAGCCCCTTTCCAAACGTCTGGCCGGAACCAATGGCCAAAAGGGACTGAATCAGGTGGTAGCCGTCTGTATTGGAATAGTTATAAGGATCAATCCAGGCATAGATCCGGCCAAACTGGTACGAACGGACGCCAAGATATTTTTCGAGAAGTGCCGGCTGCCAGAGGACGAGATAAAAAATCAATCCTGCCAGTGCCGCGCCGCTGCTAAAAATCGGAAGCAATAGTTTCCATGTGATGCCTGACACAAATACAAGCCCGAAAAATATCGCAATAAACACAAGTGACGTTCCCAAATCCTGCCCAATGGTCAACATGAGCGGCACAAACAAGCAGATGCCGAGTTTCACAAACAGCCAGAAATCCGATTTTACTGACCGGTTCAGCACTTTTTCATTATGATCGGAAATAAGGCGCGCCATTGCTAAAATTAAAAATGGCTTCATGATTTCAGAAGGCTGGAATGTCCCAATTACCGGAAACACAAACCAGTTTTTCGCCCCATTACGCTCCGGGGCAATGCTGGCTGGTGCCAGGATCAGCAAAATCAACAGCAAAATCCCGAACCCGTAACCGTACCACGATATTTTTTTCAGCTGGTCGGAGTCAAGGCGGATCACCAATGCGATAATGATCGCGCCGACCACATAGTTGATGACTTGTTTTATCAGAAAGCTGCTGTCAGCCGTATAAATGGCAACAAGGCTGACAATGCAGAACAACATCAGCGTTAAAACCAGCCCGTAATCAATTTTAGAACCTTCATCCCGCGAAGACAATTCCATCACCTGACTTCTCAATGCCGGAACCGCCGGCCGTAAAATAAAATAAATGATACGGATCCTTCAAAACAACTGACCCCCATCATTTTTTCATACAAGCTTTATTATACATCATACGTGAAGAAGCACAATCCTTTTCGTTTTGGAAATATTTCTTTGGCAGGTTGAAAAATGTTGAAATTCCTCTGCCGCTCTATATACAATAAGAAAGAATGATGAAAGGATGGAGATGGTCTGGAGTGGAAGCGATTAAAAGTGCGGAAGAATTTAAAACGGTAACGGGAGGAGAAGCACCGGTTATCGTGAAATTTTATGCAGATTGGTGTCCGGATTGCAAAGTGATGAATCTGTTTATTGGTGATGTGATCAAGGACTATCCGCAATATAAATGGTATGAAATCAACAGCGACGCGTTCCAAGCGATTGCGGATGAAAACCAGGTGATGGGGATTCCGAGCCTGCTCGTTTTCCAAAACGGCGAGAAAAAAGCGCATCTGCACAGTGCAAATGCAAAGTCGCCGGAAGAAGTACGCGAATTTTTAAATCATGTCGTATTGTAAAAAAAGGACCCGGAGCCGGGGAAGGCGTTCCGGGTCTTTTTTAATACGTTGTCAGTTTCAGCACTTCCTGGAGGCGGTAAAGGACTTTTAACAAATAAGTGGAGAAGCCTTCGTGTTTTTTGTACGGGACGGTAAAAGCGCCGTCTTCATTGTTCCACAGCCGCCCGAAGTACCGGCGGATCTCTTTTGTGATGGCCGCATCATTCGGTGCCTTCACAAATAAATCGGTCTCCAAATTATAATCGTCCAGGTTGCGAAGCGTTAAATTGGTCGACCCGCCGAAAAAGAGCGAGCGGCCGGGCTTTTCAATCCAGACCAGCTTCGGATGGAATTGCTCGAGCCCGGTATTATACCAGCGGATTTTGATCTTTCCATCCGTTTTCTTTACGAGTTCCTGTGCAACAGGCTGGTTGGGAAGCCCGATTTTTTTATGCCCGAACGCGTTTAAATTCGGGTCGAGGATAAGCCGGATGCGGACGCCGCGGGAAGATGCCTTCTCAAGCGCACGGACCACTTTCCGGTCAGCCAAATAAAACATCGCCATCGAAATCGAATCGCCTTTTTTTGTCGCCTTGATTTCTTTCATCATCCGGTCGTAAACTTTCCCCTCCGTTAACAGCTGGACGGCAATCCTGCCTTTTCCCCTCTCTTTCCCTTTGTATTGCGGCAGCTCCGGGCCGTCCGACATATCGGAAGCCGCCTGCTCCGATTCCAGAACATCCCGAATGACCGGCCCTTTTACAAGAAAAGCGATATTGGAATGCCAGCCGCTTGCGTCATGCGGGTTGCCGGATGCAATGACCGTGCCGTTTTCAGTCGTAAACGTTTTGCGGTGGTTCGCTTTAATATTAAAAAGTTCAAGATACGAGCGGAGCGTCATCTTCGGCGCATTGTCCCCGAAAGCATTTGGCAGCCAGCCGGTCCCGCCCTGGCCGAACCACTGGAAAAACATATGCCAAATCCCGGAATAAAGCGGCGTCGGGTCACGCAGCGAGTCCAAATGCGTAAAGACCACACGGATGCCATGTTCCTTTAGCCGTTTTAAAATGCCAGCTTCATGGGACCCGTAAGAAGTATTGATCGGATCGGTGATGACGATGATGCGGATACCAGGTTCTTTTTCTTTTTTGGCAATCAGCCGGTCTGCAAGCCTCTCAGCAAGCGGCGGCACTTTCATCTTTTGATCATGGTAGCCGTTAAAAAGGAAGAGATCGGCGACGATATATTGATGGGCTTGGTCAATCATCCGGTAAATTTCAGGATAGACGGTCTGCTCCACCTTTCTTTTTCCTGTCCCCTTTTCCCGGTATGTTAAATCCGAAAGAAAACGGATGTCTTGATCGTGAACGTTATATGTTCTGCCTTCATAGGAAATCCCTTTTGGCAGCGGCTTATATGTATGGTACAGCATGACAGCCGCATAAATGGCAATTAAGACAAGCAACCCATAAGACAGCCATTTCTTTCCGCTTTTTTTCATTATAACCCTCCCGTTTTCCTGTATCTTTCCCTTACACCACGCCTGGCAAACATGCAGGCAAGCGTTTGAAAAGCAACGGAACGGGTAACATAAAAGTACTTTAATTTAGAAAGGAAAAGGCTATATGATCTGGACAATTATTGGGATTTTGCTCGTACTTTGGATTTTAGGCATTGTTTTTCACATCGCCGGCGCTTTTGTGCACCTTCTGCTTGTCATCGCCGCCATTGTGCTGCTGTTTAAAATTTTTTCAGGCATGCGCGGAAATAACAGCCGATAGAGGCTGAGGGTATAGATATATAAAATAAACTTAAGTTTTTACTCAAGCCCGAGCACCAATTTGCATCATGACTACTTTTTACAGTAGGCAACAGAGCTAAAGAAATTTTGTTCATTTTATATAGAAGGTTGAGCCGCACCAAAGGCTTTAACCTTCTTTTTTTAGGCAACCCTTTCTTTATCCAATATTCCTTCCGAAAGCTCCGCTCTTTTTCTAAGCGATCCATCAAGTACTGCAATTCTATCCTGTATCTATAGAAGATGCCGGAAAATACTGGCGCATTTTTGGGCTTAAAGGTATAACTATAATGGAGATAGGCTAGCCCATTTCTATCCGGCTCTAGAACGAAAAGACAAAGGAGTGTTGTAAACACTGTGAAGAAGATCATCCAGTTTTGCCTAAACAACAAATTTGCCATTTGGCTGATGACCCTCATTGTGGCGGGTGCTGGGATTTATGCCGGCATGAATATGAAAATGGAAACCATTCCGAATATCGACGCGCCATACATGCTGGTGACAGCCTCTGATCCGGGTGCCACACCGGAAGAAGTCGAAAATAAAATTACGCAACCGATCGAACAACGGCTGAAAAACCTCACCGGCGTCAATACGGTCTCCACTTCCTCGACGGAAAGCAATTCCCAGATCCAGCTTGAGTATAAATATGGCACGGATATGGATCAAGCGAAAAAAGACATCCAGGATGCGCTCGAAAAAGTGGACCTGCCGGATAATATTGACAAGCCGTCCGTAACAAGGATCAGCATCAATGATTTTCCGATCCTGTCTTTAAGTGTGTCGGATAAAAGCCGGTCTTTTCAGCACTTAACGAAAATTGTCGAAGAGGATCTTGTTCCAAAACTGCAGAGCATTGACGGCGTGTCCGATGTGCAGGCTTCCGGCCAGTACGTGCAGGAAGTCCAGCTGACCTTTAAACAGGACAAGTTGAATGCACTGGGGCTCGATGAGGACACTGTCAAAAAAGCGATCCAGGGCGCAAACGTTTCGGTACCGCTCGGCCTCATCAACTTCGGAAAAGAAAACAAATCGGTAGAAATCGATGGAAACGTGAAATCGCTGAAGCATTTTGAGAATCTGAAAATCCCGTACACCCCGAAAACGGGTGCAGCTTCCGCTTCGTCCGCAGCCGCGCAGGCTTCAGGGGCACAATCCCCAAATGCGGCGCAGACTTCAGGAACGCAGGCCTCGGGTGCGCACGCTTCAGGGGCGCAGCAACCGGCGAATGCCGGAACGCAAGCGACGCAAGCCAACGTCGGTATGCCAACCGTTGCGTTAAAAGAGATTGCCGATATCAAAGTTGTCGGCAAGCATGAATCGATTTCTAAAACGAACGGGAAAGATTCAATCGGCATCCAAATTACAAAAGCTCCGGATGCAAACACGGTGGATGTTGCCGATGCAGTAAATAAAAAAGCCGCACAGTTTAAAGCGGACTATAAAGGCACACAAATTTCCACCATTCTGGACCAGGCAACACCTATCAAAGACTCCGTCAAAACGATGTTCGAAAAAGCAATCATCGGGGCCGTATTTGCGATTGTGGTCATCCTGCTGTCTTTGCGGAATGTGCGTTCCACCATTATCGCGGTCATCTCGATCCCGCTCTCGGTGCTGATTGCTTTTATTATTTTGCACCAGCTTGACATCACATTAAACGTGATGACACTCGGAGCCATGACGGTGGCAATCGGGCGCGTTATTGATGACTCGATTGTCGTCATTGAAAATATCTACAGACGCCTGACGTTGCGGGAAGAAAAACTGCGCGGAAAAGCGCTGATTCGTGAAGCGACGGTTGAAGTTTTTAAACCGGTTATGTCTTCCACGATCGTAACCGTCATCGTCTTTGTCCCGCTTGCACTTGTGAGAGGGATGGTCGGGGAACTGTTCATGCCGTTTGCCCTGACGCTAATTTTTGCCTTGCTAGCATCGCTTCTTGTGGCGATCACGGTGGTGCCGATGTTTGCCCATTCGTTATTTAAGAACGGGTTGAAGAAAAACACGCGGACTACGAACGAAGGGCACGGCCGGATCGCTTTATTTTACAAAAAGATTCTGAACTGGTCGCTCAACCATAAGCTGGTCACGTTCGGCATCGCATGCCTGCTTCTTATCGGTAGTTTGTTTTTAATCCCGCTTATCGGCGTCAGCTTTATTGAAAACGAAGGCCAGAAAGTCGTGTATGCCACCTATGCGCCGGAACCAGGGGAAACCCTTTCCGATGTGAAGAAGATAGCAGGAAAAGCGGAGGATTACTTAATCCACCGTAAAAATGTAAAAAATGTGCAATATTCCATTGGGGAGTCGGCTTTCAGCACCAACAGCAACTCCGCCATCTTTGTTGTCGAATATGACCAGGATACCAAAAATTTCGACCGCGAACCGGAAAAAGTCATTAAAGCCCTGCAACAAAGGACGGACCAGGGTACATGGAAATCACAGGACTTCGCATCTATGTCGAATGATGATTTAACGATGTATGTCTATGGCAACAATCTGGATGAAATCAAACCGGTCATCCATAAAATTGAAAAAGTCATGAAAAACAACGACAACTTGAAAAATGTTGAAACCAGCCTTTCCGAAACTTATCAGCAATACACGCTTGTCGCCAACCAGAACAAACTGGCTGCTCTCGGGTTAACAGCCGGCCAGCTCGGAACCGGCCTTGCGCAAACCGGCAACCGGACCGTGCTTACAACCGTTGAAAAAGGCGGAGAAGAATTAAATGTTTACGAACAGAACAAAACCGGGCATTACGACAATATTGGCGATCTGACCAATCAAAAAGTCACGTCGCCCCTCGGCACAAAAGTAGCGCTAAAAGATGTCGTGGACGTGAAAAAAGGCGAAACACCGGATGCAGTCTCGAAACGGGACGGCAAAATCTATGCCAGTGTAACCGGCAAGATCAAGACAGCTGACGTTGCGAAAGTGACACAACAAGTTCAAAACAAAGTGGATAAACTCGATATTCCAAAATACATCCATGTCGAAACCGGCGGCGTAACGGAAGACATCAATGACTCGTTTACAAAGCTCGGTTATGCGATGCTGGCTGCTGTTGCGATCGTTTATCTTGTGCTCGTGATTACATTCGGCGGGGCCCTCGCGCCGTTTACCATTCTTTTCTCACTGCCATTTGCCGTAATTGGTGCACTGGTCGCCCTGTACCTGGCGCATGAAACGATCAGCGTCACCGCCATGATCGGCGCCCTGATGCTGATCGGCATCGTGGTGACGAATGCCATTGTGCTAATCGACCGGGTGGTGCATAAAGAAAAGGCGGGGCTGTCCACACGCGAAGCATTGCTTGAAGCAGGCGCGACAAGGCTGCGCCCGATTTTAATGACCGCTTTTGCAACAATCTTTGCACTGATCCCGCTTGCTCTGGGCTACGGCGGCGGCGGGCTCATTTCGAAAGGGGTCGGCATCACAGTAATCGGCGGCTTGACCAGCTCCACTTTACTGACACTTATCATCGTCCCGGTTGTTTACGAATTTTTAATGAAGTTCAGGAAAAAAGAAAAACATCCGGAAGAAGTATGAAAAAAGAGGTTGCCGGGGGGCAACCTCTTTTTTTTGCATCAATGGAAGCTGCACCGGCGCTTGCGTTCGGATCCGGCAAAACTTGGGAAAGCCGGGATTTATCTGCAAACCCCGGTTCCTGTTCGATTTAGCTTCTTTCAAGTAGGGCTGAATAAGCAAAATTCTTTGATTTGGTAAGAATGCTGGAGGCCGGTTTTTTTCGTGCTTCTTTAACGTAGACGCGCTCTATGTGAAGGAAGGTCTTCTTTTTTCCACGCTTCCTTAACGTAGACGTGCTCTATGTGAAGGAAGGTCTTCTTTTTTCCACGCTTCCTTAACATAGGGCTTGCTGAATCACCAAACTTCCTAGATTTGGAAAAACTTAATACAATGTGCAAGGGTTAAAGATGGATTCTTCTATATTTTGAAAAAGAGCTTGCTGACAAATTGGGTACAAATTCAGAATCGGATTCGTTCACCAAGCCCCAAGTAGGACATTTCGAGCCAGGATGCAGCTCCTTTTGTCCTTTTGGCAGATTCAAAAGGACATTTCGGGCTCGGATGCAACGTGTTTTGTCCTTTTGACAGCTTCAAAAAGACATTTCGGACCCAAACGCGACTCCTTTTGGTCCTTTTACATCACGCAAAAGAACAATTTGACCTCACTGTACGGCTAGTTTCTCTTTTTTTGCCAGGTCCGCTGATTCGCATCCTTGCTGAAGAAATTAAAAAAGCCGACCTATCTTTCAGGTCCAGCCTCGTAAACGCAATGAAGATTCATTTTTTAGCAAACGCTACAAAAACGGCCATTGCAAAACCCGAAAGCCCCTAATTTCCCCCAAGAATGATCGCAGCGGGTTCGGGAGCGGGTTTTCCAATATAGTACCCTTGCGCCAAATGCATGCCGATCGATTTGCAATAGAGCAGTTCTTCTTCGCGTTCAATTCCTTCCGCTAGCACATAAATACCGGTTTCTCCCGCAATTTCCATGACTTCCTGCAAAAAGCGCTGTTTGACCTTATTCTCGTCGCAATGGGAAATGAAAAAACGGTCGATTTTCACATAGTTCGGATTTAAAATTTTCAAAGTTTCAAGCGTTGCGTACCCTGAACCGAGATCATCAAGCGCCACGCCGACGCCAAGATCACGGTAGATCCCGAGTATCTTTTTTAAAAAGTGGACATCATTGATCTTCTCGGTTTCCACAACCTCAAAGACAAGGTCCTCCGGGGAAATATCGTACTGTTCGATCAAAGTAAACGTATGCCGCAAGCAAAACTTGTAATCATAAATCGAAGCGGGCAAAAAATTGATAAAGCTCTTCACGCCGCGGGGAAGTTTCTCAGCACGGGCTTTCAGTGCCGCTTCCCTGGCGCGCAAATCCAATAACGAATGCAGTCCGGTTTTATGGGCGACATCAAATAATAGGCCCGGGGGAATGTTCCGGTTCGGCAAACGGGTGCGCAGCAAAGATTCATAGCCGTATATTTGGTTGTCCTGAATGCGGATGATCGGCTGAAAATAACTCGTCAGGCTGCCGGAAATAATCACTTTTACAAGCATCTCATAGCGGATGCGCTCTTTTAATTGAGAAAGCGGCAGGGAGAGCACCGAAAATCCGGACCCGGACGGATGGACACTGGTGAACAGATCAACCGTTTCGGGCATATCTTTTATGATATCAAATAAAGTATCCTTTTCTTCAAACGGAACCATTAAATGCTCGGAAAGGACTTCGTATACACAGGATTTCTGCGTCATATATTCAATGACAGCCTGTGTTTTTTGTATGTATAATAAACCGCTTTCCGGAATATAAAAAGATGCATCGTTCTCCAGGTTTGGCTTCTCATTCAGCATATGATTCATCCTTATCCAGTCGTTTAACTTATTTATACCAAAAAATGCCCGGCAAAGCCACTATTAAAAGCAGGCGGCATCATCCCGGCCGGAAAAAGCGTCCAAAAGCGCTTTTTCTCCCTTTCCTATTCCGCAATTGAGAATTAAATATCGAAAATGAAAATAGAAAATTTCTATCTCACTTCTATTTCCACCCCTTTTCTTTTGATATAAAAAACTTTACTTTAAATTTATTATAAATAAATATTGATTTTTATAATGAATCAGTTATAATATAGACATCAAAATAGCAAAAGGTGGGAAAATGATGAGTGATCAAAAAGACAACAAAAAAATGACAACTGCATTCGGTGCCCCGGTTCCGAATGACACAGATTCAAAAACCGCCGGCAAAAGAGGGCCGTTATTGATGGAGGATGTCTGGTTTATTGAAAAGCTGGCCCACTTCGACCGAGAAGTGATCCCGGAGCGGCGGATGCATGCAAAAGGTTCCGGCGCCTACGGGACATTCACGGTGACAAACGATATAACGAAATATACGAAGGCAAAACTTTTCTCAAAAGTCGGCAAAAAAACCGATATGTTCATCCGTTTCTCAACCGTTGCCGGCGAACGCGGCGCGGCGGATGCCGAACGCGATATCCGCGGAACGGCCATGAAATTTTACACAGAAGAAGGCAATTGGGACCTTGTCGGGAACAACACGCCTGTATTTTTCCTCAGAGACCCGAAACGTTTCCCGGATTTGAACCATGTCGTCAAACGCAACCCGCGCACCAATATGCACAGTGCACAGGCAAACTGGGATTTTTGGACGCTGCTTCCTGAAGCGCTCCACCAAGTAACGATTACGATGAGCGACCGTGGCATTCCGGCAAGCTACCGGAATATGCATATGTTCGGCAGCCATACGTACAGCATGTTCAACGCAAACAATGAACGCGTCTGGGTCAAATTCCACTTTAAAACACAACAGGGCATCAAAAACCTGACGGATGAAGAAGCACAGGAAATCATCGGCCGCGACCGCGACAGCCATCAGCGCGATTTGTACGAAGCGATTGAAAGCGGCGACTATCCGCGCTGGACGATGTACATCCAGGTGATGACGGAAGAAGAGGCGAAAAACCTTCCGTATAATCCGTTCGATTTAACAAAGGTATGGTACCATAAAGATTTTCCGTTGATTGAAGTGGGTATCGTGGAACTGAACCGCAACCCGGAAAACTATTTTGCAGAAGTCGAACAGGCCGCGTTCGCCCCGACCAATATTGTGCCGGGCATCGGGTTCTCGCCGGATAAAATGCTGCAGGGCCGCCTTTTCTCTTACGGCGATGCGCAGCGTTACCGGTTAGGCGTCAACCACTGGCAAATTCCTGTCAACTATCCGAAAAAAGCGGAACACTTCCATCCGTACCACCGCGATGGCGCAATGCGGGTTTTCAATCCGGCTGAAGGCGGTTCCGTTTCATACAGCCCGAACAGTTACGGCGAATGGGAAGACAGCAAGGAGCACGCAGAACCGGCACTCGATATTTTAGGTACGGCTGACTATCACAATTTCCGTGAAGATGACGACAACTATTATGAACAGCCCGGCAAACTGTTCAGGCTGATGGCGCCGGAAGAACAGCAACGACTGTTTGCAAACACCGCCCGCAATATGCAGGGAACGACAAGAGAAGTCCAGCTCCGCCATATTACGAACTGTTATTATGCAGATCCGGCATACGGCGAGGGCGTCGCGCGCGCACTCGGCATTCCGATGAGCGAAGTAGAGGCGGCTGTTTCGAGGAAATAACTGGCGGATGAAGGTTTGCGGTGCCGCTAAATGCACATTTATAAAATGCTCTTCAGTTTTTGCATCAAGCCCGCGCACCAATTTGCCGGATGATGACTTTTTGCGGCAGGCAAAAGAGCGGCAACATTTTGTTCACTTTATATAGGGCTTGCTGAACGAATCCGGTTCTGAATTTGTACCCAATTTGTCTGCAAACTCCATCGCAAAATATATGCGAAAATGCGTGAGTTTGTCTTCTCCATACGTTGAATCGGCTTTCGCGTGCAGGCATTTCCCTGGATTTGTTGTAAAACCTTTGCATTTAAATGGTTGCCAAAGCTGTCAGCATCCTTTCCAAATCTAGGAATTTCGCTTATTCAGCAAGCCCTATATAGATATAAAATACAAAAGACGTTGAGGCACCATTTCGATTCGTGCCGCAACGTCTTTTAAATTGATTTAGAGTGACAGGGCACAGTGCTAGATGGTGTCCCGCCCTCTTTTCGATAGATTTTGCCGGGTCATTTATATCCTTTTTTTGTAATTTTCGCCCATATGTCATGATACCAGCCGATCAGCGTGCTAAAAGCCGGGTCAAACAACCCTTTCATTTTTTGGATGGTCCATACTGTGAACAAGGCAACAATAATGCTTGCCGCAATATCCCCCGGATAATGGTGCCCGACCCATACACGGGAAATGCCGGTCAAAACGGCACAGAGCATCATCGCTAATCCGAGTTTCCGGTTCCGCACCCATAAGGCGAAAGCCATGGCAAACGTGCCTGTCGCATGGTCGCTCGGAAATGAGTCGTCGGCCGCATGCGGAATTAAAATGCTGGTATGATACGTGACAAATGGCCGCGGTTCATAATAAACAAGCGTAATCACATAATTGACCAGCAAAGCGGCAACACCGGCAATGCCGGCATAAAGCACCATGTTTTTCATTTTATCATTGCCTAAAAACCACACAATCAATAAAACAGCGGCAAAAAGCGGCAAGGCATCCTGTGTAAAAAAAATCATGATGTCATCCAGTAATTTTTCATGCCCTGACAAGTTGTGGACCATAAAAAACAATCTGGCGTTCTCATTCATGGCTCTATTTCCTTTCTTCTATGGCTGGTTTTGATAGAAAAATGTTTGTCAAACATCTCGTCCATCCGCACGAACCGGAAGCCGCGCGCTTTTAATGCCGGAATCGCAACCCGCAAACCTTCAATTGTATACTGCGGGGCATCCTCATCTGCGCCCGGCGTGACGCCGCAATCATGCAGCAAAATCACATCGCCGCTTTCCACCCGGGTGATCAGGCCGTTTGAAACCTTTTCCGAACCGCCTTTTCTCTTCCAATCGCGGAACATTTTCGACCAGTGCACCATGCGGAACTGCTTGTGCAGAAAAAAGTCCAGCAGATGCATCATTCCCCACGGCGGGCGGTAAAAAACCGGTCTCTCGCCGGTGATGTTTTCAATAATCCGTGCCGACTGCTCAAGCGTGCGCGCATTTTTCCAAGGGCTGATCAGCCAGTTGCACTGGTGCTTATAATTATGAAGGCCGATACAATGCCCTTCACGCGACATGCGCAAAACGAGTTCCGGATACCGGGCCGCCCTTTCCCCGACGAGAAAGAAAGTGGCCTTAATTCTTTCCCGCTTTAAAAGATCAAGCAGTACCGGCGTATAGACCGGGTCCGGCCCGTCATCAAAGGTGAGCGCAATCTCCGCATCTTTTTTTCCTTTCCAACATACCCAAAAACCGAGTTTGGCCGCTAAAACATATGGAATAATAGCATATATGAGAATGAATAAAATCAATACCCAGATGATGACTTCCAAACCGTGCCGCTCCTTTCATCCAAAGATTCATGCGGGTGATGCACAAGCAAAGCCTTTTTTCGCATCCTTGCATACTTTCCGTGCGCGGTATCCGGCATTTCCGGATCAGACGCATGAATGAGCCGTGCATATTTCGCCTGGTCAATAACGGAAAGCACCCGAAAAGCGGCCTCTCTGTTTTGAATCGATAGCGTGTTTCTTTTCATCTTCGCAAGCTGTGCCCTGTTTTCATTCAGGCGGGCTAAACACCGGATTAACGTGCCTTCATCTGCTGCCTCAACTGCTGCGCCCGCTTGTGTTAAAAAGGCTGCGTTATCTTCTTCCTGGCCCGGCAGCGCTTTGTATAAAATCATCGGCAGTTCCATGGCCAATGCTTCCGCTGTTGTCACGCCGCCCGGTTTCGTAATCATCACGTCCGAGACAGCCATTAAATCACGCACATAATCAATATAGCCGAGCACGAAAACCTTGTGCTTCGTCCCTTTCAGATCATCCATCAGGCGGGCGCGTAGTTTTTCATTATGCCCGCACACGATCAACAGCTGCATGCGGAAAGGTACCTCGTCCAGTTTTTCAGCCGTGAACAGCCCGTCCCCGAACAGGCCTTCCCCGCCGCCCATGACAAGCACGGCCGGTAACGCCGGATCGAGGCCGTATTTTTTGTACAAAGCCTGCTTGTTCACCGGTTTCAGGAAACTCGGTTTAATCGGGATCCCTGTACAGGAAATTTTTCGGCCGGGAATGCCGAGCCTGATCAACTGCCGGCGCAACATATGCGAACCAACGACATAGTGATCTGTGTACGGGTGCAGCCATGAACTGTGGTGCGTATGGTCGGTAATGACGGTAACGAGCGGAATATCCGTAAGCCCGTATTCCTTTAATTTTGAAATCATAGAAGACGCAAAAGGATAGGTGCTGACAATAACGGATGGGCGTATCGTTTCGAGCATCCGCAGCGTCTTTCTCATCCCCGTTGAAAATAAGCCGGTCAATGTTTTTGACAGGGCATTCCTTCCATACGTTTTACGATACAAATACCCGTAAAGATTCGGGAACTTTTCAATACCTTTCATATAAACATAGTGGCTGACCGGGAATAAGGTGGGATGGACCCATTCCATGAAATCGACGACAACCGGGTCTGCTTTTGGGGAACGAATTTTCATCGCCTGTTCAATTGCCCGGGCGGCCTGCAAATGCCCTTCCCCAAAAGCGCCTGTTAATATCAACACTTTGTCTTTTTTCTTGTTGGCCATTCTCTTTTCCCCCCTGCTTTTCGGTCTGTTTACAGAAAACGCGCCGCTTCTCTTTCTCATGCGGCCTCTTTCGATACAATACAATAGACTTTGAGGGTAAAAGAAAAGTTCATTTATAGGCGATAAAAATTTGCGGTCATTGTTTTCCTGCTCTTCCATTTAAACGAATTATGGAAAACACTGTAAAAATTTGCTTCGAAAAAAAGAAACAGGCAAGGCTTTTTTCGGAAACAAAAACCCCGTTTGGAATTTTTTTCTAAACGAGGACAGGTAAAAAAACGCAACTGGGTACTCACAAAAAAACATGCGGCTCCTTATTTTGCGGCCGCATGTTTTTTCCTGTTTCTCCATTTTTGAAATAGCCATGTGACCGAAAGCCCGAGCGAGTACCAGAACAAAATCAGGAAAATGACTTCCCCGACGAGCGGGATGCTGCAAAGGGCAATCAGGATCGTCACACCCGTTAACAGTTTCAGCCATTCCTGCCTGCCGTTTAAAACGGCAAAGGTGCTACCGATTTCCCGGCCAAGAAACACGAGTCCTGCCAGGAGGGATACAAAAACAGCAAGGCATAACAGAAGGACAACCGGTATTAATACCACTGTAATCGTCAAAAACAGGCTGAGCGCAAGGACGACAAGCGACAGCAGGCAGCCGGTGATGATCATCCTTCCGGGCCGCGTGTAAAAGGACCGGATCCCGGAAAAAAACGGTTTTTTCGCGACTAAGCCGAACAAAACAGTGCACACAATCAACAATAGACTTGCGGAAAGCCGGAAAAACCAGAGGGCAAGAAGCATGACAGCGGCAAAAATCATACTGTCAAGCGTTTTATTGTTCATATTGATAGATAGGACATGTTCCGTTACACGGGCACCCGGCTGCTGTTTGATATTGCCGCCGAGCACAAAGACAGAGCCGCGAATATCCGCTGACTTACGAATATTCAAATTCCCGTTGATCACAATGACGGCTGTTTTGACATATCCGCTGACGGTCGCGTTATTCCCGATCACAACGACATTTTCGACTTTTTCATTTTTCGGGATGACCGTATGCCGGTCGTGGATGATGATTCTCATTCTTTTTTCCTTTGCAAACGCAGGGTGGAAACCCGCCCCTGCGCTCAGAAAAAGCAGGAGCAAGGACAATAAGCAAATCAATATTTTTGCGGCTTTCATTTTTTTCTCCATCCCCTACTCCTTCACCGGCTTCATGGTGAGAAGGCCAAACAAAATCCAGATACAAACGGCCAAAATCACCGCTATCACCACCATAATCCCCGCAGACAAAGCCGGGAGCGCGGAAAGAATGGAAAGCGCAATATGAAAGCCGCTTGAAAGAATATTGAAGAGGGCCTGAAAAATATTCATGCCGACATAAAACGGTTTTCTCATCACCGGGTAGGTGGCAAGCACAGAAGCGGCACAGCAAACCGCAAAGAACCAGACAAACACGCGGTAATGCATCGCCAATTTTTCCTGCGGCATAATTTTAGCCAGAACCGCCTTTTCAAACTGGATTCCCGGCACCTCAACCGAATGGTAAAAACGGCTGATTTCCGCCTGGACCGCCTCCAATTCTTCCAGTTCGCGGCGGCAATCCGGGCAAAGGGCAAGATGGGCTTCAACCTTTTTTCGGTCCGTTTCACTTAACGCATCATCCATGAAGGCCGGCAATAAATCCCGGACGTGTGTTTCCATGTGATCACCCTCTTGAAAGTTCTTTTTTCAAAATATTTCTCGCTGTGTTGATGCGCGACTTGACGGTACCAAGCGGGATGTTCAAGATGTCTGCGATCTCTTCATAGGAATAGCCCTGGATATCGCGCAATACGATCGCTGCCCGGTGTTCCGGCGACAATTTTTCCATCGCGCTGCGGATGTCAAATCTCAAATTGGCGTTGTCGATATTGGAAGTTGGCCTCCTAAGTGGCTCCTCTTCTATTTCCGCCTGAAGATCCACTTTTTTTCGCATTTTTTTCAGCCGGTCGTAGCATAAATGAGAGACGATCTTCGACATCCAGGAGGCAAAAGCATAGGCATGTTCCAGTTTATCCAGGGCGTACCAGGCTTTCACAAATGCTTCCTGGGAGATATCTTCCGCTTCCATCCGGTCGCCTGTCATGGCATATGCATGCCGGAACACCTCCCCTTTAAACCGGGCCACCAGCACGGCAAACGCATCTGTATCTCCTGCTTTTGCCTGCCGGATCAACTGTGTTAAATCCTGCTCCACCATTTTCAACTCCCTGCTTAAGCAACGCGATCTTTTGTCGTTGCCCGGGCATGTGCAAAAGCGGCCGGGAAATTGCAGGTGCACTTGCCCATTTCATTCCATGTTCATTATGGCATATTTTCCTTTCCGCCATCAGGAAGTTTTTTTCATCCGCTTAGCGCCTCATTTGGATAGGAGTACCCCATACCGGCCGGAAAACGGGCGGCAAAAAGCCGATGCAAGCGTTGGGCCGGCCTGAAACATGCGCCCGAACTCCACGGCAGGAAGATGGTAAAAGTACCCGGAAACAAAAACGACAAGTCCTTTCCAGCAATACGGCCCCATAGACGCCCCGCAAAAAAATCAATAAGAGGTTGAAACATAGTACTGGTCCTTCAGCACTTTATCCGGCGTTTGGTTTGCTTTGCGGCCGAGCAGACCGCGGATCAATACATCAAATTCTTTCCCCCTGAGTTCGATTTCGCTCCCGTATTGGCGCAGCCGCCGGTAAAACCGGGCCAGTTGCTTCCCGTCTTCCAAAATTTCCATCACCTGTTCCTCCACCGGTTTGGTGAAGTCCAGTTCAAAGACAAGCCCGTGTTGTTTCAAAAAAGCAAGATTGATTTCTTCCTGACCGGGGAGGACGGAGTGGATAAAAATCGGCAACTTTTTTTGAATCACTTCGCTGATCGTGACACCGCCCGGCTTTGTAATGATCGCATCCGCTTCATCGTACAGCCGGCTCATTTCCTTTCTGGACTGGATATAGGGAACCGGGATGATATGTTTCATCCCCCATCCATTCAGCTTGTTATACAGCTTTTCGTTTTTTCCGCATAACACATAATAATCGGCCCTGCCCGGCTGTTCCCGTTTTAATGCCTTCAGAAGGCGGTACAGATCGCCGAGGCCGCTACTGCCACCGGATATTAAGATTTTTTTCCGTGATGTATGGCGCAAAACCGTTCTTTCTTTAAACGCTTCATGAATCGGAATGCCGGTGACAAAAATGTTTTGTTCGGGAACGCCGTTACAGATGAGCGTCGTTTTGATCGTTTGGTTCGGCACAAAATGGATGTCAATTTCTTTCTTTCCCCACAAGCCGTTGACGAAAAAATCAGTGTACGCATTGATAACCGGGACATCAATTTTTCCTTTTGACTTCAGCCGGCTGAGCAGCATCGACGGAAAACTGTGCGTGCAAATGACAAGATCCGGATTTTCCTCGGCAATCAGTTTTTCCATTTGCTTAATAAAAGAGAGTTCATAGAGTTTCATTAATGCGGTCTGGTCGGCATCCGCATAAATAAAATGTTTGTACACCCATTGGTATGTCCGCGGTGCTTTCTGGATCCATTTCAAATACATTTTCGTGACGATTTTCTCCAGCGTCCCGCTCGTATAGGAAATCAAATCAACTTTTTTCATTTCAATGGTACTGTCCATACATTTCAATTTATGCATTAACGCCTCTGCGACCTGATGATGGCCGGACGGCATTTTTAAAAGCGGTAAAATGAGCACTTTAGCCAAGCTGTCTTCCTCCTTTTCCGGAAGCCTGTTCTTTTTACAATAAATAGACTTCCGCAATTGCCGGGAAGTTCATTCTGTTTTTTACCAAAAAAGCAGATTTTAAACAATTGAATTGTATACCGGATGGATGTCTTACAACAAGTATTTTGCCAATATTGGCCGTATTTTGAGCAGCAGCCGCCTGCACGGCTTTTAAAGGGCGTTTTGACCAGCATTTCATCACCTTGCTGTTTTGTATGCAAGCCTGGCAAAAGGATGGAAATCAGCCGATAATTTTTTCTGAATATATCACAGTTCTGTTGCCTGCTGTAAAAAACAGTCATCGTGCAATTTGGTGCTCGGGCTTGATGTAAAAACTTATATAGAACCGTGCTGCGCGGTATTTCGCTCGGAAAACCTTTCACGTAAATCACCGGCCGGCTTGTCGCCAGTTTCCCGCGTGCCGCATTGGTCGCTGAAAAACTGTGGGTTTTTTCATTGAATTCTCACGGTTTATTCAGAATAAGTCGCTATACTGGTCCCTTGAGAAATCTGGAAAATTATGCAAGAATACGAAGTGCAGGCGGCGGGGCATGATAAAAAAGACTGTTTTCATGCACCACCAACCCATTACATGCCAGAGAATGGATTCTATGCGTAAAGAACATTACATGAGGTGAGTCCTCCATGTTCGTGAAGAAGATAACCATTAGTCTTTTTAGTATCATATTTACGGTGTCATGCGCTCTTATCACAATCGGCAGTTTCTTTATCGCACCGCTGTGGGCCAAAAAAGATGACCCGCATTTCGTGCTGCTTGATGGAAAATGGAATATTTCAACGGGGCAGATGGCAGCGCTGTTCCTCTTTTCCGTAGTGGCCATCCTGTTTTATCTTGGCTGTTGCCGCATTTTTGCAAGGCTTTCAGACAAAGGGCTGAAAAGAATGGCAGCCTTTTTGTTTGCCGTTATTTTGTCTATTGAAACGGCGATTCTTATCCTGTTTCACGGGGTGCAGCCGCCCAAGGTGGATGGTGGCCATATTTATCTGGAAGCTTTGTATTTATTAAAGCACGGGACATTGCTCGGAAATGAGTACTATTTACAGCTGTACCCGAACAATGTACCGATTACCATTGCCCGTTACCTGCTTTACCGTTATGCTGCGTTTGGAAATCCGGACTGGTTTTTGATTGTTGATAAGCTGGCAGCGGCTTTGTTCCTGAATATTGGGATCTTTTTTCTCTGGCTGCTAGCGGTGAAAACATCCGGCCGCAAAACGGGAAATTTACTGCTTGTTTTCACAATCACATGGCTGCCGCTCTTTCTTTATATCCCGTATTTTTATACAGAAAGCCTTGCGATCGCCTTTCCGTCCATGGCGGTGTATTTTTGGTACTGCCACAGCCGTACGGGGCGCCCGGTATACCTTTTTCTGCTTGGTGCAGTGCTTGCTGTTGGATGCCAATTAAGGGAAAATATGGTATTGCTTTTGCCTGCCCTTTTGATCTACATGCTCTACACGCTCCGGCTGAAACAAACCGTGCTGCGAATAGCGTTCATTATGCTTGTTTTTTTGCCTGTCACTTTTGGGGCAGAGGCGTATTACCATCATCTCGGCTACCGGGAAAACGCGACCATCAAGGCACCGGTAACCCACTGGCTGGCGCTTGGCCTTTCAAATGAAGGCCGATACAATGTCGCGGATACGAGATTGTCAGAAAGTCTTCCCACCCAACAGGCAAAAAAACAGGCGGATTATGCACTGATCAAACAGCGGATCGAAACGAGGGGTACATCCGGTCTGCTCAAGCTTTGGGCGGTAAAAGCCTTCCGCACATTTTCACAAGGCGATCAGGCCTACGCCAAGTACAATCAGCGGATGGACCATTACAACGCCGCATACCGTTATGTTTACGGAGACCAGAATCAAGTGCTGTTGTTTATCATCCAGGTATTTCATATCGCAACGCTCTTTTTGCTGGCCGTTTCGGGCTTAACGTTCTTCCGTAAAATAAGATTTGATGTTCAATTACTCATGCAAATTTGCTTATTTGGCAGCTACTTGTTTTTCATTTTTATTTGGGAAGCAGAACCGCGCTACTCCCTCCTGTTCACGCCATTGATGATTTTTTGCGCTGCACGGGGTCTTGAAAAGATGCATCAGTTCTTGGAAGCAAAAAAATGGCTGCCGGCACAAAAAAGATGGAAACTGCAAACAGCAGGAAACTGGCTGCTCGTTTTAAGCCTTATTGTCCTGCTCGCCGTTTGCGCCAAATGGAATGAAAAAGCATTCACAGGAACAACCGAAAAATACGAGGATTATATCGTCAACCAGCAGGCGGCCAGAGGAAAACCTGTTGCGCTTGTTGACCGGCATCATACCGTTACCCAAACGTTTATCGCAGACAAAGCTTTCGACCGGGTCGCTTTTATGCCTGCCCGATTCCACGGTAAAGCCGCATACCGCGTTTCTTTATGGCATAAAAGCGGCGGGCGGCAAAAAATGGTGTTTGAACGAAAATTTACAAACCATAAGCGAAAAACAAACGGCTATAAGGCATTTCTTTTGAAAAAAGCCTTGCCCGGTGAAAACAGGCATTATGCACTCCGGGTCGAACAACTCTACGGACCGGCGCATGCCCGGATGTTCCTTCATGCGAACGGCCCAAGCGGACATTTTGAGCAGATGGATTTGTACGGAGGGGGCCAATTTTACCAAAACGGCAAACCGATGGCAAAAACAGACCTTACGTTTACCGTATCAAAACAGATTACCGGTCCCCATATAAACCGGCACCTGTACAGATGGCTGTTTGGATGTGCTTTCTTTATGCTTTTACTCTATGGGCTTACTGTCCTGCCGGGAGGGGCAAGCAGAAAAGCAGCTAAAAAAATCCGCGAATTTGCGGATGCCTGATCAAAATCTCCCCGCCTGAGCCGTTTGGCAGCCCGGCGCTTGACCAATAGAAAAGTTGGCAGATGCGAAAGACCTGAGCCGGCAACAAACGGGAAGCTTGTGGAGGCCTGAACCAGCGGGCGGGGAAAATTTCTGCGATCATACCGCGCGCTGGCCCGGATGTTCCAATGCTGATGGAAGCCAAATCAAAACGGCGAGAGCAGTTTCTCGCCGTTTTTTTTTGAGAACATCTTTTAAAAATCAGGATCATAGCTGATATCAAGGTCAAAATGGCCGGTGATGCCATCGATCGTTCCGGTTTCGGTGTACTGCCAAACGTCTGCATTCGTACCGAGCGTGATGTTATATCGTGCCAGCCAGATTTTGGTATTGCTAGGCCAAGAATCTGTATGGCCCTCAAGATAGCTTTTCCAATTAAAGTAGCCGGCATAAATGCCCACTTTCGCCTGCCCGAGCGTCTGCATTTCATTTAAGAAATAGCCAGCACAAGCCGGGGCCGCATTTGCCCACCAAGTTGTTGTAATGCTATTCGTCCCGGTAGGTTCTATATCTTCGAAAGCGTAGCCCGTAAACGCATAGCCGGTTTTCGCCTTTGCTTGGGCCAGCACTTGATAAAAATGCTTGGCTTCTGCAATATGCTGTGCGGAAGTGGTGGTGGAATTGCCGATCATATGATAAGCATGGACCGACAAGCCGGCGTTTCTGGCATACTTATAATAGGTATAAAACTTCGAATCCGTATATCCGCTTCCTTCTGTTGCTTTCAGAATGACAAAATTGTAGCCCTGGCTCTTCATAAGGTTAAAACTGTCTTGTGTCAGAGTTTGATAATGGCTGACATCCAGTCCCTTTGTCGTCGTGGCGGATGCAGTGGCTGATCCGGTACTGCCCGTTGTGGTCGTTCCGGATGCAGAACCTGATCCGGTGTTGCCCGTTGCGGTCGTTCCGGATGCAGAACCTGATCCAGTGTTGCCCGTTGCGGTCGTTCCGGATGCAGAACCTGATCCGGTGTTGCCTGTTGCAGCTGTCCCGGATGCAGAACCTGATCCAGTGTTGCCCGTTGTGGTCGTTCCGGACGTAGAACCCGATCCGGTGTTTCCCGTTGTAGTCGTTCCGGATGCAGAACCTGATCCAGTGTTGCCCGTTGTGGTCGTGCCACTTGTTGCTGCGGCAGACCCTGTAGATCCGGACGTGCTGCCGGTTGCCGTTCCCGTCGTTTTCCCACCCGCTGTGGAAGACCCCGTTTGGCTTGTTCCCGTCGTTGTGCTTGTTGTTCCACCCGCTGCCGGTGCAGGTTTTGTGAAGTGGCTCGTATAAATCCAGCCACTTTGGGTTGTCCCAACGACGCAGATATGGGACATATTTTGGGTGCTTTCTTTCACATACACCTGCTGATTCGGTCTAATAACAGCCGTATATTTTGTATGGGATGCAGATGTATACAGTTTGGAAGAAGCATAGACCGTTTTTTTCGCGAGCAAGCCGGTTAAGTTGTTCGCATAAATATATCCGGAGCTATTGCCTGCTTTCACTTGGTAACGACCGTGCGACCCATTAAAAACCGACACCTTTTGCCCATCTTTAATCGTCTTGTTATACGAATTTCCGGTTGCGGATGTGTATAATTTAGACGGCATCCACGTATATTTTACAACCGGTTTAATAAAATGGGTTTTGTCAACATAGCCGCTGTACCCGGTTCCGATCACGTGGGCCAGATACATGCCGTTTTTCGTTGCTTCCATTTTGATATACATCATCTTCCCCGCCGGTACGGAAGCAACATACGGGCCGCCTGCCGCCTGCTTATAAATTTTCGAACCAAAATAGTCCTCTTTTTTCACTTTGCTCCTTGTCAGGTTATCAGCATAAATGTAACCTGTTTTCCCACCTGCTTTCACCTTATAGCGCTTGCCTGACTTGCTGTAGACGGTTACCGCTGTCCCGCTGTTCACATTTCTGGAGTAAGCCGCGCCGGACGCCGTTTTATAAAGCTTCGACGGTGTCCACGTATACATGGTAGACGAGGCGGCTGAAGCAGGCTTCACAAAACTTAGCGCAAACAGCAATAAAAAACCCGCACCCCCCAAAAAAATCAATCTTCGCAATCTGTCTCCTCCTTTTGTTCTATGTATCAAACACCATTATAATCAATAAATCTCGTAAATTTTATCCCGAATTTGAAAAAAATAGTGAACAATCATTCTAAATGAGTCTATATACCTATACAGGGTTACATTTTGCCTATTTGAAAGGGGATCGATCAAAAAAATTGCAAAAACCACTCCAAAACGGAGAATTGCCTGGATTGAGAGAAGAAATTTATCCGCAGCAACTGAGATTTAAACCATTTAGACTGAAATATTTCCGCGAGATCACGAGAGAATGATAAAAAGAATGGTTTGGGGGGCGCCACAGTTTTTACCATTCCATAGCTAAAAAGCATTCCTTTCCTTTGGCAAGTGGATCAGTACCAAAAAAAGAATGCTTTTCATTTGCTATGAAAAAAGGTCGCCAAGCGTGAATTAGGGGTGTTTAAGAGTGAAGCGTATCTACGAATGATACAAAGTGAACTGCTGGCCTTCTGTTTCGAACGGATTTTCTTCTATTTCAAATCCGAGATCTTCAATTAACTGGTAATCTTCTTTTGCGTCCTGGCCCTCTGTCGTTAAATAATCACCAATAAAAATGGAGTTGGCAATAAATAGCCCTAAATTCTGCAAAGAGCGCAAATGATATTCCCGCCCGCCAGCAATCCGAATTTCCTTTGTGGGATTGATAAACCGGAACAAGGACAAATTCTTTAAACAACGAATCGGTGTCAATTCGTCCATATTTTCAAGTTTTGTTCCCTTAACAGGATGCAGAAAGTTGACCGGAATGGAATCAGCGTCCAAATCCTTGAGCGCGAATGCCATATCAATTATGTCCTGATCCGTTTCCCCCATGCCACAAATCACACCGGAACACGGGGAGATTCCTGCTTTTTTTACGTTTTCAATGGTGTTGACCCTATCTTCATAACAATGTGTGGTTGTAATATTCGGATGGTGATTTGCACTCGTATTAATATTGTGATTAAATCGGTCCACACCCGCTGCCTTCAGCTTAAACGCCTGCTCTTCAGTAACGAGTCCCAAACAGGCACAAATTTTTAATGGTTCCACATCACGTTTAATTTCCTCAACTGCCGCAATCACTGCATCCACTTCACGGTTGGTTGGTCTGCGCCCACTCATCACAATGCAATATGTACCAATTTTATTCTTTTTCGCTTCCTTTGCCCCTTCCACAATCGTTTGTTTGTTGACCAAAGGATACCGGTCGATTTTTGTTGCTGCCTTAATCGATTGTGCACAGTAGCCGCAATCCTCAGGGCAAAGTCCGCTTTTGGCGTTAATAATCAAATTCAACTTTACCTTTTTTCCATAAAAATGCCGGCGAATCTGATAGGCTCCATGGACAAGTGCCAATACTTCATGATCACGAACCATTAAAATTTCCTTGGCCTCTTCTTCCCTTATCACATACCCTTCAATCACCTTTTCTGCCAATTTCGACCAATCCACTACCGTCACCCCTTTTTATATGTCAACCTAAAATAATTTATGGTTTACATTAAAAATTATATGACAGTTTCATTTTTGGTCAAGTACTTTTTGTATTTCTCACACAAAAGGGTTTGAAAAGGGAAAAAGCCCGGCACTCCAGGAAAAAACAAGAGTGCCGGACGATTTCTATTCTATGAGGCTCCTGAAACAGGAATGCTAGGCTTTTTACCGTGTGGCTACTAAGGCGGCCGATTTCATAAACGCATCCAATGCTGCCCGCGTCGGCAGGCCGTCATTGTCCCCGAGGCTTTGCATCTGGATGGAGCAAATCGCATTGCCCTGCATTAAAAGCGCCTGATCGTCAAGATGCTCCAGCATGCCGGCCAGAATGCCAGATACAAAACCATCACCTGCCCCAATGCGGTCAACCAAATGTTTCACTTCATATTTTGGCACTGCCGCTTCAGCAAATGAACCATCTTCGAATTTTTTCTTTGAATACGAACCTTTTTCCACTAAATTGATGATCACCTGCCGCACACCTCTGGATAAGTAAAAATCCGCCATCTTTTCTTTTTCATGCTCGCCGGTTAAAATCTGTGCTTCTTTTGCATTTGGCATGACGACATCACAAAGGCAAGCGATTTCATTTGTCCGTTCCATCATCTTTTCTTCCGATTCCCAAATTACCGGACGCAAATTCGGATCAAACGTAATCGTAAGGCCGTATTTCCGGGCTTTTTCAATCAGCGCCAAAGTTGTCTCGTAACCACTATCGCTTAATCCCGCCAAAATACCGCCAAGATGGAGGATCTTTGCTTCTGAAAAATCAACCTGGCGAACAGCTTCTTTTGTTAGTTTAGAAGCAGCACTGTTCTTCCTGAAATAAACGGTTTCCGGATCGCCAATCTCCGACAGCCCTTTTAACATGAAACCCGTTGGATATGTTGGTGTTGAAAAAACATAGGTGGTATCAATGTTCTCATTGTTTAAGAAATTTTTCACATATACGCCGAAAGGGTCTTCCCCAATCTGAGTCAAAAACGAAACCGTGTGCCCGAGCCTGGAAACCCCGACAGATACATTCACATCCGCACCGGCCATATAACGGGTATAATGCCGGACAGCATGGAGCGGCCCCTTTTCATCCGCAATAAACAACACAAGCGGCTCACCGGCAGTGATGATCTCGCTCATTTGATTCGCCTCCATATAATTTCTAAATAAGAAATTAAGTTTACTATTTGTATTACAATTTCATTATAGAGGATTATGGCGATTGGTCAAGAAATTCCGGTATTGTTTTTGTAAAAAAAGAAAGCTCCTCTTTGGAGAAGAGAAGCTTATTGCTATACATTCTATTTCAACTCTTCCATTGGGACAAAATCCATATCATCATAGGTGATATTTTCCCCGCACATTGCCCAGATGAACGTGTAATTGCTCGTCGCTACCCCGCAATGGATCGACCAACTCGGGGAAATCACCGCCTGTTCTGAAGATAGGATAAGGTGCTTGGTTTCATCCGGTTTGCCCATAAAATGGAATACCCGTGTATCCGGTTCCATGTCAAAGTACAAATACGTTTCCATACGCCGATCATGCGTATGGCTTGGCATGGTGTTCCAGGCATTGCCCGGTTCAAGCACAGTGTAACCCATTTGCAGCTGGCAGGACTCGCAAATATTCGGATGAATATATTGATAGATTTTCCGCTTGTTCATAGACAGATCTTCGCCTGTTTCACGCGGCGTAATCTGGTCAATGCTGATCTTCACATTTGGATATTTGTGATGCGCGGGCACTGAAACAACATAAAACTTCGCCGGGTTAGTGGGGTCGTCCGATTCAAACACGACGTCTTTTGTCCCTTTTCCTATGTAATAGCCGTCCTGTTTTTTCATCGGGTCTTTTTTGTCTTCTATCGTGATACTGCCGGGCCCTCCGATATTGATGACGCCCAGTTCCCTTCTTTCCAGAAAGTAGTCTACACCAAGTTCTTTTGAAAGCCGGATCTCTAGCGGCTCATTTGTCGGTGTAACCCCACCGAAAATCTGCCGATCATTATGGGTATAAGTCAGCATGATTTCGCCGGGAACAAAAATCTTTTCCACTAAAAACTCTTTCCGTAACTGTTCTGTAGTGTAATGCCGGATGTCTTCCGGGCTGTGGGTATATCTTGTTTCCATGGTTTGGGACATTTCAATCACTCCTTGTGAATTTTTTATAAATCAAAGTTGATTTACCGCACGAGCCAGCCACCGTCTACTGCAAGAATATGGCCGGTCACATAGTCAGATGCAGGGCTTGCTAAAAAAATGATGGCGCCCATTAAATCGAAAGGTTGTCCCCATCTGCCCGCCGGTATTCTGCTTAAAATTTCTTCATTCCGGTTTTCGTCCGCACGAATCGGGGCAGTATTAGCAGTCTCAATATATCCTGGGGCAATCGCATTGACCTGGATATTGAACGTGCTTAATTCATTGGCAAACGCTTTCGTAAGGCCTGCAACACCATGCTTGCTGGCCGTGTAGGACGGAACGAACTTCCCGCCCTGAAAAGAAAGCATAGAAGCAACATTGATGATTTTCCCGCTTTTTTGTTTCGCCATTTCTTTTGCGGCTGCCTGGCTTAAGTAGTAGACGCCATTTAAATTCACATCAAGAACGTTCTCCCAGTCTTCATCTTTATACTCCAACAGCGGCGCCCGTTTAATAATGCCAGCGTTGTTCACAAGAATATCAATCTTGCCGTACGTTTCAATGCAGCCATCAATCACTTTCTTTGCTGCTTCTTTCCCGCTCAAATCTGCCTTTACGAGCACGGCTTTCCTGCCCTGTTTTTCAATGAGAGACTTCGTCTCCTCGCCGCTCGACCGGTGCACCGGCAAATACAAATCGGCCCCCGCTTTCGCCAGCGCAACGGCATATGCCTGCCCAAGCCCTGTCGCCGACCCGGTTACCACCGCCACTTTGCCTTTTAAACTGAAAAAGTCAAGGGTGAAATCGTCTAGATCCATGTGAAAGCCTCCTAATAATTGAAATTATAAAAAAAACTGAATGCCGACAGTACAATCTGCCCCGCGAATTCACGATCATCTGTCATTTCCCGCGCTATGCTGGACGCAACAATAACTTAGAGCAATATAGAAAGATAAATCATGACAGCCGTTCCTTATCCCGATCTCCCGTTCCTAAAAGGAAGCCCTGTAAAACGACATGCGGCAGAGTATGACAGAATAGTACACTTGCATTCACAGCTTATTCGTCGAAACACAGCGAAAGATGATCTAAATGGAACCAATAAATACACCTATAAAACCTCATTACTAAATGAACAGAGCTGCCTTCTTGAATTTTAAGAAAGCAGCCGCTTATCAAAATTTTATGATTATACCAAGTAAACTGCTGTGTTTTCTATCCCCTGTTTCTTTTTATCCTTGAATAAATGTACCCTTTTCCCAACGACCGTTTTCCAAATCATTTGCAATTTGTTTAAATTTATCATCAGGCAAATTATATAAAAGGGTGATAATAATTGCAGCAAGTAGTAAAGCGACAGCCGGATAAATCGTCATTGCCCCTTTAATTCCAAGCAATGTTGTTGATGATTGATGGGCATTCGCAATATATCCCGTTGCAGCAAGAATACCTGCTGAAACCAATGCTGCAATAGATTGGGCAATTTTTCTCGAGAAGTTAAAGGCAGCATAGGTAATCCCTTCTTTACGTACACCTGTATGCCAGTGGCCGTAGTCAATCGTATCAGATACAAAAGCCCAGGTAACACCGTTCGGAATGGCTAAAGCCACATACCCGATCGTAACTAAAATAATGAATGTTACAATGTTTGTTGGAATGACAAAATTCAATGCGTCCGCAACGACTCCAATGATAAGCCCGCCAATTGCTGTTTTTTTCTTGCCAAACTTTTTTACCAAAAATGGGATGAGTGTAATCCCTGCAACAGAGCAGCCCATCATGATAAAATTAATAATTGGTTGCAAACCGATGTTATTCAGATTGTATTTACAGAAATAAATCATCATTTGGTTGTTTGTATTCATAGCAGAAATTGTAAATAATGTCATTAAAATCAGGCTCCACAGCGGCCTGTTCGTAAATACGACCCGAAGATAATCTTTCATCGTTTCGCGTTCTTTGCTTCGTGAATTTTCAGCATGAATATGTTCTTTTGTATTGATATAGCATATAAAGAAACCGCATATACCAATGAAAGCCATAATAGCTGCAGTAACGGCATAACCTACTTTTGTATTTGAGAACAACAGCATAATTGGAACAAAAGCAACACCAGTTACCAATTGGGCGCCAATTGAGCCGGCCTGCCGTGTAGAAGCCATGAAGGATCGGTCATCTACATTTCTTGTCATGACAGAAGCCAAAGACCCGTATGGCACATTTGTAAACGAATACAAAACACCCCAAGCCATATATGTTGCATATGCGTAAACGATCTTCATCGTTGGTGATAAACCGGACGGCATTATAAAGATAATGACTGTCATAATCGCTAGCAATACAGAAGAAACCATCATAACTGGACGAAACTTACCGCGCTTTCCGGGGGTTCTCGAATCAATGATGGATCCGGCTAATGGGTCCATAAATGCATCAAAGATTTTTGTAATCGAAAAAACACCGGCGGCTGCCGCAGCGCTAATGCCTGCGACATCCGTATAGAAATTGGTCAAATAAGATTGCCCCAAATCAAACATAAAACCATTCCCAAAATCACCAAAACCGTAACTCACTTTTTCTTTTAACGAAATACGCTTGGATGCATGCTGCGGATCAATTATCTTTTCCGCGGTCGTTTTTACAACGCTTTCAGCCATGTTTCTGCACCACCTATTTTTATTAAAAAGTGCGAAATCCTCCAATTCCGGAACATACAAAAGCCTTATTACTCAAAAAAACCAAAATATCGATAAGCATTATGGTAAGCAATATCTTCAATGATTTTCCCGATCTGTTCTTCATCCTCGGGGATTTGTCCCCGTTCTGCCCATTCGCCAAATAGCTCGCATAGTACCCTGCGGAAATATTCGTGGCGCGGGTATGACAGGAAACTGCGTGAATCGGTTAACATGCCGACAAAATTTGGCAGGAGGCTTTCTTCTGCAAACATTTCCAATTGCCTGCGCATCCCGCTTCTTGTATCGTTAAACCACCAGGCGCATCCCAGCTGCAATTTCTGAACCGTATCTTTTTGGAAACAGCCCATCATTGTGACAAGCGGGAGCCAGTCGTTCGGGTTTAAAGAATAAAGAATCGTTTTTGGAATGATATCTTCATTTTCTGCACGGGCAAATAATTTCCCGTAAGATTCTGCAATACATCGATCATTCAATGCATCATACCCCGTATCAGGCCCCAGTTTTTCAAACATGGGCCCATTTAAGTTCCTGTAAGCATGAATGTGATATTGCATGACCCAGCCTTTTTCGTGATAAATGTGCATAAGTTCTATTAACAGCGCTGTGTGATATTGATTGATTTCATTTAAACTCAACGCTTCTTGTGATAACGCTTTCTCAACGATCGCATCCAATTGTTGCGGCGCCGCCTCTGCATACGTAAAAGTATCCAGGGCATGGTCGGATAACCGTCCGCCTCTTTCATGGAAATATTCAATTCGGTTTCGAACAGCCGAAACGAGATCCGAGAAATTTTGGATTGAAACGCCTGAAACAGTTGCTAATTTGTGGACATAATCAGCGTATTCTTTATTCTGGATGTTCAGCACCTTATCGGGCCGGAAAGCCGGCAGCACCTTAAAACCATTTTCCGTCTCGGATTCCTGTAACAATTTATGGTATTGAAGGTCATCCACCGGGTCATCTGTTGTGCAAACCACTTTCACATTGCTGTTTTTAATTAAATTCCGTGGTTTAAAATCATCTGTCGCCAGCAATTGATTTGCCTTTTCCCAAATAGCCGGTGCCGTTTTGCGGTTTAAAATCGTATCAATTTCAAAGAAACGCCGCAACTCCAAATGCGTCCATTCATAAAGTGGATTGCCCACTGATTTTTCAATCGTTTCCGCCCATTTTAAAAACTTTTCGTAAGGGTCAGCATCACCCGTAATATATTTTTCCGGGACACCGTTTGCGCGCATTAAACGCCATTTATAATGGTCACCGTAATGCCCTTCATTGATCCACACTTGTGCCAAATCTCTGAAATTTTTATTTTCGTAGATTTCCTTCGGGTTCAGGTGGCAATGGTAATCAATAATCGGCATTTTTTCGGCATGGTTGTGAAATAATTTCTTGGCAAAATCTGTTGTTAAAAGAAAATCTTGATTTAAGAACATGTTCTATACCTTCTTTTTGGAATGGAATAATGGTTTATTCAGTAACGCCGTTCTTAAATATCGCAATCTCATGCAGATGGCGGATCTCATTTTTCGTCTTCTTCCCGCTCGCGACTTCAAGAATAAAAGAAATAAATTGTTCTACTACTTCGTCCATTTCTTCATCAAGCAGCCGTCCCGCGTTGAAATCAATCCACTGCTTTTTCTTTTCATAAAGTTCGGTGTTCGTCGATACTTTCACAGTTGGCACAAAGGTTCCAAACGGTGTGCCCCTGCCGGTTGTGAACAGGACCATCTGGCAATCCGCCGCTGCAAGCGCTGTTGAGGAAACAAGATCATTTCCGGGTGCCTGAAGTAGGGATAACCCTTTTTCCTTTAGTTTTTCTCCGTATTCCAGCACATCGACCACTGCCGATGTCCCCGCTTTTTGCGTGCAGCCGAGCGATTTGTCTTCCAAAGTGGTGATCCCGCCGGCCTTATTGCCCGGAGAAGGATTTTCATAGATTGGCTGCCCGTAAGAAGCAAAATAATCTTTAAATTGATTAATGAGCTTCACAATTTTATTGAATACGATTTCATCTTTTGCTCGTGCCATTAACATTTTTTCGGCACCGAACATTTCCGGGACTTCCGTTAAAACAGTGGAGCCGCCTTGAGAAATGACAAAATCTGAAAATCTTCCAAGCAGTGGATTGCCGGTAATGCCCGAAAATCCGTCTGAGCCGCCGCATTTTAATCCAATTTTCAATTCTGATAGAGGCAGATCGATCCGCTTGTCCTCTTTTGCAGCTTCATTCAATTCTTCCAGTAGTTGGAAGCCTGTTTCCACTTCATCTTCAACATCCTGGCAAATCATAAACTTTACGCGCTTTTCATCAAACTCTCCCATTTGTGCCTTCATTTCATCTAGCTGGTTGTTTTCACAGCCAAGCCCGAAGATGAGCACACCGCCGGCATTTGGATGGGCGGCCGCATCCATTAAAATCTTGCGGGTGTTCTGCAAATCATCCCCCAGCTGGGAACAGCCGTATGGATGTTTAAACAATATAATTTCATCAAATGCGCCGTTATCAGGGTGATTCGCCTTAAATTGGTCAACGAGGAGATCACCGATCATATTGATGCACCCAACAGTCGGAATGATGTATAAATCATTGCGTATCCCGGCTTTTCCGTTTTTCCGCAAATAACCTTTAAAAGTGCGGCTGTCTTTCGGAAAGATGCGGGGATGCAGTTCCGGCTTGTACTCGTATTCCACTTTTCCGGAAAGATTGGTGCTCACGTTATGGGTATGGACCCAGCTGCCTTGTTCAATCTTTTTTGTCGCATGTCCAATGGGTGACCCGTATTTTATAATGTCCGCGTTCTCCTCGATATCTTCTAAAGCAATTTTGTGTCCTCTTTTTATTGCCTCATTTACGGTGATCGCCCTATCCCCTGATGTAAGGACATCACCCGGCTCTAAATCCTGAAGAGCAACGAGTACATTATCCCGGGGGTTTAGCTGAATGGTTTTATTTTTCAATCGGTAATGCCTCCTCGTTGGCCTGCTGCACTGCCCTGCGAACGCCCTCTTTTTCTATCAACTGCAAGCCTTTTTCAACTTGAGCGGGCAGGCCGTCAATTTTTGTCAAATCCATTCCCCATAAGGTTTCGTTGCTTAAAATGTCCCAAACATAGCGATCGGAGTGATACGCCATTGAAAACTCTTTCAAAACATCCGGCAAATCAATTGCTTTAGCAGAGGCAGGATTCTGCTCTCCATAAATTTTCAACAGCCCGGATAAAGCTAACGCAATTCTTGACGGGATTTTGTGGAACCTTTTTACATGCTCCGCCAATATGGGCAGGAGGCGTGCCTTAAATTTTGAAACGCTGTTTAAAGCAATCGCGTCCAGCTGGTGTTCCATATACGGGTTTCTGAAACGTTCCTGAATTCCCGCCGCGTAACTTGTCAACTCTTCTTTTGGCAAATCCAATGACGGGATGATTTCCGCAAACATTTCGCGGTCAATCAACCGGTAAAAATCGGGATCTTCCATTACCCCGCCGACTGTTTTAATGCCGACAAGTCGCGCCAGGCAGGCCATTGTTGTATGGGGGGCGTTTAGTAAGTATACTTTCCTGTCGCGGTACGGTTTTAAATGATCGGTGACCACGACATTCAGCCCCACTTTTTTGAGCGGCAGTTCTTCTTCCAGCTCCTTGGGCCCTTCAATCACCCAAATGAGAAATGGTTCTGCTTTTGCAATTAACGTATCTTCATAGCCCCATTCTTCCCAAAGTTTTTCTGCGCGGTCTTTCGGGTAGCCCGGGACAATCCGGTCGACCAGGCTGGAGCAGAAAGTATTTTCTGATTCAAGCCAGCTGCTGAAATCTTCGCCAAGCTTCCACTCATCCGCATAGCGGTGCACAATTTCTTTCAGTGCCTTGCCGTTATTTTCAATGAGCTCGCAAGGAATGATGTAAAACCCCTTTTTTCCGGCCTTATATCTTTCATAGAGCAGTGCCGTAAGTTTTGCCGGGAAACTGACAGGAGGCCGGTCGGTTAATGCATCTCCTTCACGATAGACGATGCCGGCTTCCGTCGTATTGGAAAAAATAAACCGGATGTTGTCATCATGGGCCAGTTGTAAATAGGCGTCATAATCTTCATAAGGATTGATCCCGCTATTTACAGATGAAATAATCTCATGGGACTGGACTGCTTTTCCATTTTGCATTCCTTCCAGCATGACTGTGAATAAAAAGTCCTGTCCAGCAAGTTGCCCTACTCTACCGCGTGGCAATGATTGTACAATTGTCACCCCACCTTGAAAAAGTCCGCGTTTGTTCATTTGCTCAATCTGCCAGTCGACAAAAGCCCGAAGAAAATTTCCTTCTCCAAACTGGATGGCTTTGGTTGGATACCGTTGCAGGTCTTTCACGTATGAATAAGATAATTTTTTCAAATTCGCCCCTCCTTTATTTCCTATTTGGAAATCAAGTTTCTTATTTGTTCTTACACTCCTTATTATAATCCGCTTTCAAATTTATTCAATAGTTTTTTTGGTTTTTTTGAGCACTTGTTTACCGAACGACTTCCCGGCCGGAAGCGCCTTCCCATGATCGGACTTCGTCTGCTGAAAGCGGCAGCGCATCCCCGTTCACAGAATGTTTCAACACAGAGGTGGCAGTCGCAAATTGTACGGTTTCTTCCGGATCCATCCCGGTTAAGAAGCCGTGGAGCATCCCCGCCGCATAGGCATCCCCGCCGCCGATCCGGTCTACGATCTGCTCCATACGGTAACGCCTGGATTGTATAAAAACACCGCCAGTCCAGAGCATGCCCTGCAATTCATGGCAGGTCGGGGAGATGACGTTCCGGTCTGTCGCATAGAGTGCGCGGAGATTCGGGTACTTGCGGCTGATTTCCCGGTAACATGCTTCCATATTGCCGGGCACAGCCACCGATGCATCAATGCCAAAAAAGTTTCGGGCATCAAGATAGTTGGCACAGCAGTAAGTGAGCATCGGCAAGATCGGGATAATGGCTGCCCTCGCCTCTTCCATCGTCCACATTGCCGGCCGGTAATTGATGTCGTAGCTGACCGGAATGCCGCGATCAAAAGCCGCTTTAACGAGAATTTGCCCATAATATTTCCATGATTCGGACACAGCAAAGGTAATGCCAGTCAGGTGGAAAAGGGCCACATCCGCAAAAAGCCGGTCAAAATCCCACTCGCCAATATCCATCTGTGAAAAGCTGGAACTTTCCCTGTCATAGATCACTTTGGAATTGCGCAATGTGCCCCCCTGTTCCAAAAAATAGATGCCGAGCCGGTTGCCGCCCATTAGAAGACGGGAAGTATCAATACCGCTTGCCCGGAGGCTTCTCACTGCAGCCGCTCCCAAAGGGGAATCCGGCACTTTGCTCGCAAACGCAACGTCATGCCCGAAACTGGCAAGCGTTGTGGCAACATTCGCCTCCGCCCCGCCGTAGTTTACATTGAAAGAATGGCTGCAGGATAAAAGATCTCCCGGGGAGGTGGAAAGGCGCAGCAAAATCTCTCCAAGTGTTAAAATTTTAGGCATATTGACCCCTCGATTGCTGATGCACGGCTTCTGTTAGTTGCTGATATTTGTCCACAAACGCTCTTGCTGTCTCGGTCACTTTCGCAAAATCATTGGTTTCGGCAGGTTTCAATAAGCTTCCGCCTACGCCAAGGATTTTACAGCCTGCTTTGATCCAATTTCCCATATTGTCCAGACTGATTCCGCCTGAAGGCATGATTTCAAGTTGCGGCAGCGGAGCTTTTACGTCTTTTACAAATGCCGGCCCGACAATATTGCTCGGGAACAGTTTAATCACTTCTGCCCCTGCCTGCATGGCCGCTTTCATTTCATTTACCGTCATACAGCCCGGGATATAAGGGATTTGATAAAGGTTACAAAAAGCAGCCGTTTCCGGATCAAATGTCGGCGCGACGATGAATTTTGCCCCGGCCATTTGCGCGGTCTGGGCGGTCTGGGCATCCAGGACAGTGCCAGCTCCAACGAGGACATCATCACGGTCTTGGTACAGTTCCGTCAATTTTTTGATGGCAACATCCGCATTCGGAACGGTAAAAGTTAGTTCGATGCTTTTGATCCCGCCGGCAATCAGTGCATCCGTAATACGCAAAGCTTTTTCAACGGAGTCTGCACGCAGCACGGCCACAATTCCATTTTTTTCTAACGCCTGCAAAGTCTGCATTTTTTTCATGGTGCACGCTCCTTTTAATTTCTATATAATAAACTTTATTTATGAATAATAAATTCAATTTCATTTTACAACACACTCTCTCCTATGTAAACCATTTCATGAAAGAGAAAATAAAAAACTTGCCCCGTGTCGGAACAAGTTTTTTCCATTAGCCATTCAATTTGCTTTCAATTTTTTGTCGTGCCTCTAAGATGCTTGTAATCATTTTTTGCTTCTTTTCTTCTGTGATCCGGAACCGCGGGGCACTAACGCTCATCATGCCTTCGATCTTTCCGTTCCGCTTGATAACCACCGCAATACAGTAAATATCTTTTTCATTTTCTTGGTTGTCAATTGCATACCCACGCTGTTTGACTTCCTGGAGATCTTGAATCAGTTTTTCCGGGTCCGTAATCGTGTTTTCAGTCCTTTTTTCAATCGTAATCCGGGACAAATAATCACGCACATCTTTCTCGCTCTGTTCAGCCAAGTACGCTTTTCCCATCGCAGAACAATACAGCGGCAGCGTATGCCCGACCTGCGAGCTTAAAATGATTTGCCCTTTTCCGTTCAGCTTTTTCACGTACACCACATGATCCTGTTCATAAATACCAAGGTGGACGGTTTCGCCAATGGTGTCATTCAGTTCTTCGAGCACCGCTTCCGCCACGTTTACAATATTAAAAGATTTGCGGGCGGTTTCCCCGTAACGGATAAGCGCGGTACCGAGCGTATATTTCTTTGTCTCTTCATCCCGTTTCACAAAATCAATCGAGCAAAGGGTATTTAAAATTTTTAAGACCGTGGATTTGCTCGTATTTAAAGCCGTGCAAATTTCCTGCAGGCTCACCGGGTCCACCCGGTATTCCAGATAGTCCAGTATATCTTTCGCACGGATCAGCACCGTGCCGTACGGTTTTTTTTCCGTTGTCGTCTCCATCTTTTTATGCTCCCGTCTTTTTGAAGTAGCCAAATAAGAAACTTTGAATACCCTCTTTATAACATAATTTAAAAAGGTTGTAAAACGGGACGTGATGGATGTATGTGTCAAGTTTTTCTCGACAAGGTTTAAATATCGGGTATTCCAAGACACTCTTTTTGTACACTTTCGGCTACC